>JASHRR010000173.1 GCA_030037185.1 Xanthobacteraceae bacterium
GCAGGTCGCGGACGCGGTGTTGCGGGCGCTGCATGCCGAAAGAGGCTCAATCCTGGCCTTTCTGCCGGGCGCCGCCGAAATCCGCCGTTGTGAAGCAATGGTGCGGGAGCGCTGCGCCGACACCGCAGTCGACGTGTTCGCGCTTCATGGCGCCCTCGACTTCGATGCCCAGGACCGCGCCATTGCGCCGGCGTCGAACGGCCGGCGAAAGGTTGTACTCGCCACCTCGATTGCCGAGACCTCGCTGACGATCGAGGGCGTGCGGGTGGTGGTCGATTCCGGGCTCGCCCGCGTGCCGCGCTACGAGCCTGATGTCGGGCTCACCCGCCTCGAAACCGTCCGCGTATCGCGCGCCTCGGCCGATCAGCGCCGCGGGCGCGCCGGCCGCGTCGAGCCCGGCGTGTGCTACCGGCTATGGGATGAACCGCAGACCGCGGCGCTGGAACCTTATGCGCAGCCGGAAATCCTTGCCGCCGATTTATCTTCGTTCGTTCTCGAACTCGCTCAGTGGGGCGTCGCGGATCCGGCAAAGCTCGTTTATCTCGACCCGCCGCCGGCCCCAGCGCTTAGCGAAGCGCGCACCCTTCTGGCCGCTCTTCGGGCTATCGACGGTGCCGGCCGCATCACGGAGCAAGGCAAACTCCTCAATCGCCTGCCGCTGCCGCCGCGCCTCGCCCGAATGGTGGTGGAGGCGGGTCGGGAGAGCGCGGGTTTGCTCGCGGCGGAAATCGCCGCGGTGCTGACGGAACGCGGCCTCGGCGGCAACGACATCGATCTGCGACACCGCATAGAGGCGCTGCGTCGCGACCGCTCGCCGCGGGCCACCGAAGCGAGGCGGATGGCCATGCGCTGGGCCGAGATGGCTGGGTCGCCCCACCCACCATCGGGTTTACGCCCGTCTTCTGCAGCCTGTGGAGAGGATCGCGGTGAGGGGGCCTCGCCACGGGCTCAGACGGCTAGCCCAGACGGACGACCGCCTATCGGTCCCGCCCGCGAGGGTCGGCACCTCGCCCCACCTGCGCGGAGAACCATCGGCGCCGCCGACAGCTCTCCTGCCCAAGGCAGAGAGCCATCCCTCGGCGCCGTCCTCGCCCTCGCCTATCCGGAGCGGATCGCCAAGAACCGTGGCGCCGCGACAGGGGCATTCCTTCTCGCCAACGGCCGTGGCGCCTCCGTCGATCCGGCTTCTCCGCTGGCACCGGAACCATTCCTGGCGGTCGCCGAACTGATCGGCAGCGCGGCGCAAAGTCGGATCACGCTGGCAACCGCAATCGACCTTGCGGACATCGAAAGCCGCTTCCCGGACTGGATCGCAGCCACCGAGGAGGTCAACTGCGATGGCAAGACGCTGATCTTGCGGGCGAGGAGGTCGCGCCGGCTCGGGGCGATTGTGTTGAGCGAGCAGCCCCTTCCTGTGACGCCGGACGAAACCACCGCGAAGCTGTTCGCCGCGGCAATTGTCCGCGCCGGGCTCGACCGCTTGCCGTCCACACCGGGGCTGCGGCAATGGCGCCATCGCGTGCAATTCCTGCGCCGCGTCGAGGGCGCCGGATGGCCGGATGTTTCGGACGCAGGGCTGGCGGCGGCCGCCGAGGCCTGGCTTGCCCCGCTGTTGACCGGCAAGACGTCGCTTGCTGCACTCACGGCGGCGGAGCTCGAACGGGCGCTTCACGCTGTGCTGCCGCACAACCTGCGTCGCCGCCTGGAGATCGAGGCGCCTGCTCATTTCGACGCGCCGTCCGGATCACGGGTGCCGATCGACTACGAGGCGGACGAAGGCCCAAAACTTGCGATCCGCGTCCAGGAGTTGTTCGGTCTCTCTCGCCATCCCGCGGTCGCTCAAGGCCGCGTGCCGCTGATGATCGAGCTGTTGTCCCCGGCGCACCGTCTCGTGCAGGTAACCCGCGACCTGCCGCAATTCTGGCGCGGCAGCTATGCGGCTGTCAGGTCGGAAATGCGCGGCCGCTATCCGCGCCATCCGTGGCCGGACGACCCCCTTTCGGCCCCCCCAACACGGCGCGCCAAGCCGCGGGGATGTTAGTACGCGAAGGCTTTGCGGCCAGCGACCGGTGGGCTATGTGCTGTGCACCAGCAACTTCAGTCTGAGGTGCCGATGTTTCCCGTCCCCAAGCCCGCCCTGGCTCCCAATACCTACGCCTATGAATCCGAGCCCATGGTCAAGGCCACCGGGTTCCGCGAATACGACGCGCGATGGCTGTTCGAGAAAGAGATCAACCTGATGGGCGTGCAGGCGCTGGGCATGGGATTGGGTACCCTGATCCATCAGCTGAACGTTCGTCCGGAAATTGTCACCGGGCACGACTTCCGCAGCTATTCGGCGTCGATCAAATATGCGCTGACCGCGGGCCTGATGGCGGCGGGATGCAGGGTCCACGATATCGGGCTTGCGTTAACGCCGATGGCCTATTTTGCCCAGTTCGACCTTGATGTGCCGTGTGTGGCGATGGTGACGGCCTCACACAATGACAATGGCTGGACGGGAGTGAAGATGGGCGCCCACCGGCCGCTCACTTTCGGTCCGGACGACATCGCGCGCCTCAAGGAGATCGTACTCGGCGCCCACTTTGACTTGCGCGGCGGCGGTTCCTACCGGTTCGTCGAGAACTTTCCGGCGCGCTACATCGCCGAACTCACCAGCCGGCCAAAATTCAAGCGCCGCCTCAAGGCGGTGGCGGCCTGCGGCAACGGCACGGCCGGTGCGTTTGCACCACCGGTGCTGGAGGCGCTCGGCTGCGAGGTCGTTCCGCTTGACTGCAAGCTTGACCACGCTTTTCCGCGCTACAACCCCAATCCCGAAGACATGAAGATGCTGCACGCCATCCGCGATGCGGTGCTTGCCAACCATGCCGATGTCGGCCTCGGCTTTGATGGCGACGGCGACCGCTGCGGCGTGATCGACGATGAGGGCGAAGAGATTTTTGCCGATAAGGTCGGCGTGATGCTGGCGCGCGATATCTCGACCTTGCAGCCGGGCGCGAAATTCGTCGTCGATGTCAAATCGACCGCTCTGTTCGTGACCGACCCGGTATTGCGGCGCAACGGCGTCAAAGCCGACTACTGGAAGACCGGCCATTCGTACATGAAGCGCCGCACGCATGACATCCAAGCCGTCGCCGGGTTCGAGAAATCCGGCCACTTCTTCTTCAACGAGCCCTACGGCCGCGGCTATGATGACGGCCTTATCTCGGCAATCGCGATCTGCGACATGCTTGATCGCAACCCTGACAAGAAAATGTCCGAGCTGAAAGCTGCGCTGCCAAAGACCTGGCAGTCGCCCACCATGTCGCCGCACTGCGCCGACGAAACCAAATACGGCGTCGTCGATCAGGTGGTGAAGCATTTCGAGGCGGCGAAATCCGAGGGCGCGGCGGTCGCAGGCCAGAACATCCGCGATCTGGTGACGGTCAACGGCGTGCGCATTACGGTTGAGGACGGCACCTGGGGCTTGGTGCGGGCCTCCTCGAACAAGCCGGAACTCGTGGTGGTGGTCGAAAGCCCGGTCTCGGAGGCCCGTATGCGCGAGATGTTCAAGGCGATTGACGGCGTGCTGCGCACCCACAAGGAAGTCGGCGCCTACAACCAGACGATATAAACGATCTCAACATCTACCTGGGGAAGAATCGTGTTGCGGCGCAATGTATAGTTTACAGCGTCAAGCTTTTCCGTTTAGCCTTTGATTCGTCGTCAACAACTGAAAGGAGGTGATCCAGTGTCTCATTGTCAATCGCCGCGTTCGCCGGCAACCGTGAGCTGGATTCTTGCCTCTACCGAGGTCCAGGCCGCGTGATATCACGCGTCACGGTCCGTTTGCTGGGCCGCGGTTCGACAATGGAAGGGTCGCCCGGCAGGGCGGCCCTTCTCGTTTGCGGCAGCGCCACATAGATCAGCAATCAATGAAAACCTGTCCGATGCGCATTTGAGATGGCCGCGCCGCTGCTGCAGCTCAGCAACATTGCGTTGACCTTTGGCGGTACGCCGCTACTTGATGGCGTCGATCTCATGGTCTCGGCTGGCGAGCGCCTATGCCTCGTCGGCCGCAACGGGTCCGGCAAGTCCACGCTCCTTAAGATTGCAGCCGGCCTGAGCGAACCGGACAGCGGTACGATCTTCCGGAAACCGGACGCGACCGTCCGGTATCTTCCGCAAGAGCCTGATTTTTCCGGCTTTGCTCGGGTGTCGGACTATGTCGACGCAGGCCGCGGACCCAATGACGAGCCTGACGCGCCGCGCTATCTGATGGAGCAGCTCGGATTGCGCGGCGATCAGAATCCTGCCGGGTTATCGGGCGGCGAAGCGCGTCGCGCCGCGCTGGCGCGGGTGCTGGCGCCGTCGCCCGACATCCTGCTGCTGGACGAGCCCACCAACCACCTCGATCTTCCGGCGATCGAGTGGCTTGAAGGCGAACTGGCCGCGCGCAAGGCAGCGCTCGTCATCATCAGCCACGACCGGCGCTTTCTCGCCAATCTTTCCCGCATCACGGTGTGGCTCGACCGCGGCAAGGCGCGCCGGATCGAGCGGGGCTTTGAGGCATTCGAGAACTGGCGCGACGATGCTCTGGCCGAGGAAGAGCGCGAGCGGCGAAAGCTCGAGCGCAAGATCGAAGCCGAAGAGCATTGGCTGCGCTACGGCGTCACCGCTCGGCGCAAACGCAACATGCGCCGCGTCGCCGGTCTTCAAGCGCTGCGCCAGAGCCGGCGCGATGCCCGGCGCGTGGCCGGCACGGTCGCGATGTCGGCTGCCGAAGCGGAACGCTCCGCCGCATTGGTGATCGAAGCGAAAGGCATTTCAAAGGGGTACGGTGGGCCGCCCGCAGTGGCGGATTTTTCCACCCGCATCCTGCGCGGCGATCGCATCGGCATTGTCGGCCCCAATGGCAGCGGCAAGACGACGCTCGTCAATCTGCTCACCGGTGCGCTCGCGCCCGACAGCGGCAGCGTGCGGCTCGGCGCCAACTTGCAAATGGCCACCCTCGACCAGCGCCGCGAAAGCCTCGATCCGGATTGGACCGTCAGCGAAGCCCTTACGGGTGGACGCGGCGACATCGTCATGGTCGGGGGCCGGGCGAAGCACGTCGTCAGTTACATGCGCGATTTTCTGTTCGCGCCCGAGCAGGCGCGTACGCCGCTGCGCGTTCTCTCAGGCGGCGAGCGCGGTCGCCTGATGCTGGCACGGGCGGTGGCCAAGCCGTCCAATGTTCTTGCGCTCGACGAGCCCACCAATGATCTCGATCTCGAAACGCTCGACGTGCTGGAAGAGATGATCGGCGATTATGCCGGCACCGTGCTTCTCATCAGCCACGACCGCGACTTTCTCGACCGCGTCGTCGATGCCGTTATTGCGCCGGAAGGAAACGGCAAATGGCTCGAATACGCCGGCGGATACACGGACATGCTGGCACAGCGCGGCGCTCCCCTGCCGGGCCTCCCCGGCTGGCGCGGGAGGGGCAGGGGGCGGCCGGCAGCAAAAGCCGCTGCACCGATCGAGGCTAAGCCGCCGCGAACGGCCGGCGGGCCCGCCAAACGCAAGCTCAACTTCAACGAAAAGCATGCGCTGGAAACGCTTCCAGGCAGGATCGCGGCGCTGGAGGCCGAAATCGGGCGATTGCAGACGCTGCTGGCCGACACCACGCTTTACGTACGCGATCGCGTCACCTTCGATCGCGCATCATCCGCACTGACGGCGCTGCAATCCGAACTCGCAGCGGCGGAGGAGCGGTGGCTGGCGTTGGAGCTTAAGCGCGACGAGATCGAAAAAGCTTGAGTTCAGCTTTGATCCGCAGGTTCTCGCAACCGATAGCGGTCGCGGGCGGTTGGTGACGGCCCAGCGGCTGAAGCCGGGGGCTTGCCGGCAACCGAGGGCGCCTTCTACAAGGCGGGCGCGACGAACCCTCAACAGAATGCGCGAAGGCACCGCGCGCCCCGAATTTATTCGATCGGTGCCAAGCGCCGATTTGCCTTTGCTTCAACCTTGTAAACCTGTTGGCCATGCCTTCAACTGCCTCGCCTTCAACTGCTTCGCCCTCAACTGCCTCGCATGAACGCTGCCGGCGTGAGCGATGACGCACAGTCTCTGCTTCGAAGTTTGAGTTTCCCGATCCCTGCTTCGGCAGGTTCGCCATCAAGGAAGCGGTCCGCCATCTCCCCTGTCGGGCTGCTCGGCCTGCGTGATTGCGGTTCGCGAGCGCCCAGGCCGCCAGGTTGATTTGAAAACGATCACTGCGCCCGATCGCCAGACCTCGCCGACTCACGCACGCCGCATGATCCTGAGACCAAAAGTGGCTGGCGCTCCTCATCCCGTTCTTCAAGCGCAGCAGAGCGCGAGCAGGCAGGCTGCCAGCACCGGTTGTTCTTCTCGCCGGGCGAGTGCTGCGCCACCTTCATCTTCCGTCGCGGCCATCTTCCGTCGCGGCGCCGCACCGGCCATGCTCGGCGAACGCCTGCTTGACGCCAATCGATCGGACGAGCGGACAAAGATTTCATCTTCGGCCGCAAGATCAGCAAGCACTACCGGCGCGATAACGGTCTAAATCCGCGCTCGCCATGCAAAAAAGAGCGACCGG
>JASHRR010000174.1 GCA_030037185.1 Xanthobacteraceae bacterium
CTCGAAACGCGAAGGGGGCTCCATGGCCACGAGCGCGAGCAACTGGAACAGATGGTTCGGTACCATGTCTCGCAGGGCGCCGGTTGTGTCATAGAAGCGACCACGGTTGCCTACCGTCAGGGTTTCCGCCACCGTGATCTGTACGTGATCGATGTGATGACGATTCCAAATCGGCTCGAACAACCCATTTGCGAAGCGTAACACCATGATGTTCTGGACGGTTTCTTTTCCCAGGTAATGATCGATGCGATAGATCTGACTTTCGTCGAGCACCTCGAGGAGTTCTCGATTGAGCGCCTGCGCCGAAGCCAGATCGGTTCCGAATGGCTTTTCCACGATTATTCGGCGCCACGCGCCATTCCCTTCGCGCGCGAGACCGGTCTTGCCAAGACGGCGGCCGATTGGTGCGAATGCTGCAGGCGGCGTCGCGAGATAGAACAAGCGGTTGCCGTGCGTGTCGCGGCAGCGTTCGACGCGCGCGAGCGCTTCGTCAAGTTTCCGGTAAGTCGCCGGATCCGCAGCATCGCCGCTGACGTAGCCGACGCAGCTGAAGAGCCGGCGCGCCACTTCGCGATCGATCGTACCGATTGCAAACTGGCTAAGCCCATTTTCCAGTTCGGCACGGAATGCCTCCGCCGATTTTTCGGCCCGCGCCACGCCGATGATCGCGAATGCTTCCGGCAGCAAGCCTCGGACGGCCAAATTGTAGAGCGCCGGCACGAGAAGGCGGTGAGCCATATCTCCGGAGGCGCCGAAAATGACGAAGCAGCACGGGTCCGCGCGTGCCGCTGTGGTTGCCGGGCGTTTCGTGTTCATGGTTGAAGGGCTTTCAGTGGGCCGAAACCTTTGCCCATCGCGGAGAAGGTCTTCTGCGCAATGCGACGCGAAAGAGACGGCGCAAATGTGGCGGAGAGGACAGCGACGTCCACATCGGGATCGCGGGGGCTCACCCGGTTTGTTGCCATATGACGCAGGGCAAGCGGGACGGGCGCGCTCGGAGGGTCGTAAACGGAGCGCCTATGGCAACGCCGAGTGCCCTCAGTTCCGTTTCGCCGATCTCCATCAGACCCCCGTGTGCGCCGAGCAGGTTCGGCCGTCATGTCCAACTACCCGCCTGGGCAGACTATATCACAGTAGTGTTCGCGGTATTGCCTGGGCGTGCGGTGGCCGCATCACTGGCGTCACAGGGCTGCAAGAGCACGCAGGCCTGTCGCAGGTGCAGCATTACCGCCCCTAAGCCTATAAGCCGCTTCGGAGGCCGGCGTTCCATGCCCGCCGCCGGTCGCCGAGCGATGAGAAGGCCCGAGACGACAGGGGTGAACTGCGGCGGCAGGACGCCGGGAAGTCAGCGCTCAGCGTTGTGGAGGACGGCGGGAGGCAGGGCCCGGCGGAGAAACCGAAAAATGCGCCCGGGTAAGCCGCGGTTATGTGGATGGAGCGGGGGGGGCGGCCGCTCCAACCAGCGCCCGAGACATATACCGGTTTCGCAGGTTCCGCTTACTGGCCCTGCCTACCGCTCTTGGCAAGCCGACGAAGGGGCAAAAGCGCGGGCGAGACGCCGCGCTCGCAGGCGGACGTTTGCCGGCGGGCGGCCGCTCTTTGAAGACGGGCCTCTATTTTACACCGGGGCCTCTATCGCCTGATGCGAGCGTTGCCCGCAGGGCATCACCGCGCGGGTCAGATTGAAAGCGCTGTTGATCAATCCGACGTGCGAGAATGCCTGCGGGAAATTGCCGATGAGCCGTTGCATCACCGGGTCGTACTCTTCACTGAGGAGCCCCACGTCATTGCGCAGGTCGATGAGGCGCTGAAAAAGCCGCTCGGCGTCCCGCCGGCGGCCCTGCAGCACGTAGGCGTCGACGAGCCAGAAGCTGCAGGCGAGGAACACTCCTTCCCCCGGCGGCAATCCATCGATGGGGTCGCTTGTTTCGTAGCGCATGACGAAATCATTTACGAGCAGGCACCGCTCTATTTGCGCTATGGTGCCGCTGATGCGCGGATCGGAGACCGGCAGAAACCCCACGCTGGGTAGCAAGAGCAGGCTCGCGTCGACTTGTTTCGATCCGTATGACTGAACGAAGCTGCCAAGTTGCGGGTCGAAACCTCGTTCACATACCTCGGCGCAAATCTGCGCCCGCAATTTTCGCCACTGGTCCACCGGTCCTTCAAGCCCGAAGCTTTGTGCGCTTCTGATGGCGCGATCGAACGCAAGCCAGGCCATAACCTTCGAGTAGGTGAAATGGCGCCGCCCCGCGCGAACCTCCCATATGCCTTCGTCGGGTTCGGACCATACACGCGCAAGCTGACCGAGGAGCGCTATTTGCACCTGCCACCCTGACTCGCTCATGGTAAGGCCGGTTCGACGAGCTTGGTGCAGCGCATCCATGACCTCACCGAACACGTCGAGCTGCAACTGAAGGTGCGCTGCGTTGCCCACCCGAACCGGCTTGGAATTCGCAAACCCCGGTAACCACGGCACCACCCATTCATTCAGCTGACGCTCCCCGCTGATGCCGTACAACGGTTGGATTTGGTGGGCGCTGCCGGCGACGGCCCGCACCATCCAATCGCGCCATGCCTGGGCCTCCCAGTAGATGCCAGCATGCATCATGGCGAGCAGGGTCATCGTTGCGTCGCGCAGCCAGCAGAAGCGGTAGTCCCAATTGCGCGGCCCACCCGGATGCTCGGGCAATGAGGTGGTCGGGGCTGCCACAATGCCGCCGGTCGGCGCATAGGTCAGCGCTTTGAGCGTAATCAGAGAGCGCACGACGGCTTCGTGCCAGGGGCCGTCCGCGCTGCATTTTCCTGTCCAACTGCGCCAAAACGCCTCCGTCGCCTCAAGGGCGGCGATTGGATCTCTGGACGCCGGCGGAGGCAGATGTGAGGACGAATAGATCAGTTCGAACGGAATGGTTTCGCCTGCAGCAACGACGAAAGTTCCGACCGTTGTCAGATTCTGGCCTCTGAGCTGCACCGGCGTGCGCAATACCACCATATCGGGACCCGCAATCGCCCGGTAGGTGCCGTCCTCCAAACGTGTCATCCAAGGGACAATTGCGCCGTATCCAAATCGGAAAACGAGCTTGGTCGTCATTGGCACTTGGCCTCGCTCGCCGACGACCATCCGTATGATGGCCGAATGTCTTGCTCGCGGCGGCATGAAATCGATCAAGGTCGCCGCGCCATCGGGGGTTTCAAATCGTGTTTCAAGAATGAGCGTGTTCGGACGGTATCGCCGAACCATGCGCGCCGGCGAATGTTTGGTGTGGATCAGCCAATGCCCATGATCGTGGGATCCCAGAAGCGCTGCAAAGCAGGCAGGCGAATCGAACCGCGGCCAGCATAGCCAGTCGATCGACCCGTCGCGCCCAACCAACGCGGCCGTCTCGCAATCGCCAATCAGGGCATAGTCTTCGATGCGCATCACTGTCAACGTCGGCGAACCGGAGGGACAAACAGCTTGCACGACCGCCTCGGCTCGCAGGGCGATCGCATGTGAAGCCGCCGTCTCTGCTGCGCCCGGAGCAGAACGCAGCATTAATGCGATTGCCTCGCCCGCGCGGAGCGGCGGGTTGCCTCATCAGCCGATCGGCAATGCAATAAATTTCGCGGTGTCGCCTGACTTTATCCGCATCAACACCGAACGTTTCCCGGCGTTCCTTGCGCTGTTGACCGCCCTGTCAACGTCCTCCGGTGCCGCGATGGCCTCCTCTGCGACGTCGAGAATAAGATCGCCAGGATCAATCCCGCGACCAGCCGCTAGCCCGCCCGGCTCAACCTCCATAACCATGACCCCACGATGCTCGTCGGTCCCGTTCGGTGCGCCCAGCGCAAGAAGCTTCAGTCCAAGTTGCGGATGATCTTCATTGACGCCTTCGTATTTAGGCGCCGGCGGCAGCTGAACGTCGGGCTGCGTCGGGTACTC
>JASHRR010000175.1 GCA_030037185.1 Xanthobacteraceae bacterium
GTCCTCATTTGAGGCGGCGGCCCGGTCACTCAAGGTCGAGCTAATCATTGCGCCCATTCATGGCGACAGAGAGATCGAAACCGCCATCATAGCCCTTGGGCGCGAGCCGCTCAGCGGCCTTGTCGTTGTGGGGGATGTATTCACGCTGGTGCATCGCGTGCCGATCATATCGGCGGCCGCCCGAAACAACGTACCGGCGGTCTATTTCGTATCTGAGTTTGTCAAAGACGGCGGTTTGCTCTCCTACGGAGCCGACACGGTAGACCTCTTTCGTCGCGCCGCCACTTATGTTGATCGCATTCTACGCGGCGCGAAGCCGGTGGAGCTACCCGTTCAGTTGCCGACAAAATTCGAGATGGCCGTGAACCTCAAGACCGCCAAGGCG
This sequence comes from Xanthobacteraceae bacterium, assembly GCA_030037185.1. The sequence continues at coordinate 386 of JASHRR010000175.1, forward strand.
CTCGGCCTTACCATTCCGACGAACTTGCTCGTCCGCGCTGACGAGGTGATCGAAGAATGAGGCGGCGGGAGTTCATCGCAGGGCTCGGCGGAGCGGTGGCTTGGCCGGTGGCGGCGGGGGCGCAGCAGGCGGCGATGCCAGTGGTTGGTGTTCTTTCGCCCAACGCCCTCGCCGGTGCCGGGTTTGGGCGTGGTCCGTTTATTGAGGGTTTGGCTGAAACTGGTTACGTCGAAGACCGAAATGTGGCCCTCGATTACCGCTTTGCGGAGTCTCGCCTTGAGCGACTGCCCGCGTTGGCGGCGGAATTGGTTCGCCGCCGCGCAAATGTTATCTATGCCCCGAATTTGGGATCGGCTCTCGCCGCCAAGGCGGCGACCCAGACCATCCCGATCGTATTCGTCACGGGCGGCGACCCGATCAAATTCGGTCTCGTGGCAAGCCTAAACCGCCCGGGCGGAAATATCACGGGCGTCGCTATTCTCAGCAATGAATTGATTGCCAAGCGCCTTGAGTTGCTGCGTGAATTGGTTCCATCCGGTAGCTTGTGCGCTTTCCTTGTCAATCCCACCAACCCGTTCGCGGAAGTAGAAACAAAAGAGGTCCAGGCTGCCGCAGCTGCACTCGGGTTGCGCGTGCTGATCCTAAATGCAAAGTTCGCGAGCGATTACGAGACGGCCTTCGCTACGCTTGCGAAAGAGCGCGCGACCATGCTCATTGTGTCGGGCGACGCCTTGTTTTTCAGTAAGGCCGACGAATTGGTCGCGTTGGCGGCGCGCTATGCCGTTCCGGCCATGTATGCTTTTCGAGCGATCGCGATGTCCGGTGGCCTGATGAGTTATGGGGCGGACGAGAACGATGCTTTCCGCCTCGGAGGCGTTTACGTAGGCCGCATTCTCAAGGGTGAGAAACCCGGCGACCTGCCGGTGCAGCAGTCAACCAAAGTGGAGCTACTCCTCAACCTGAAGGCCGCGAAGGCCTTGGGTATTACGTTTCCGCTCGCGCTGGTCGCCCGCGCCGACAAGGTGATCGAATGAAACGGCGGGAGTTCATTGCAGGGATTAGTGCGGCCGCATGGCCGCTGACGGCGCGGGCGCAACAGCCCGACCGAATGCGGCGGATCGGCGTGCTGATGTTCCTAGGTGCGGATGATCCGGTAGCACAGTCCGCTGTTGTGACCTTCCAGCAAGCTATGCGGGAATTGGGCTGGACCGAGGCCCGCAACCTGACAATCGATTACCGCTGGGGCGCGGGCAATGACGACCGAATTGGCAGCAGATATGCGGCGGAGTTGCTCGCGCTTGCGCCCGATGTGATTGTTGCCGGTAATGGTGCGACCGCAAGGATAGTCAGGCAGGCGAACGCCACCGTGCCGATCGTATTCGCGATTTCGCCCGATCCGGTCGCCGCTGGCCTGGTCGAAAGCCTGGCACGGCCGGGGGGCAATACCACCGGCTTTGCCTCCGCGGAATACGCTGAGAGTGTGAAATTGCTGGAGTTGCTGAGAGAGATCGTGCCGCGCGTAGCGCGGGCGGCAGTCATTCGCGACATCACGCCCGCCGGGACCGGCATGCTGGGCGCACTCCAAGCCGGAGCGGCATTAATGGGGGTAGAGGTGCGGCCGGTGGGCGCGCGCGACGCAGGCGCAATCGAGCGCGGCGTAGCAGCATTCGCTGGTACTGCAAACGGCGGCTTGGTCGTTCCTGATACGGCGCCGGCGGCCATTTATAGGGAGCTGATCGTCAAGCTTGCGGCCCGCTACCGGCTGCCCGCCGTCTACGCTACCCGCATGGCCGTCGCGAGTGGCGGCCTCGTCGCCTACGGACCAGTCACCGATTCGTACCGGCGCGTCGCCGGCTATGTCGATCGCATCCTTAGGGGTGAGAAGCCGGCCGACCTGCCGGTGCAGGCACCGACCAAGTACGAGCTTGTCCTCAACCTCAAAACCGCAAAGGCGCTGGGTCTCGAAATACCGCCGAACCTCCTCGCACGCGCCGACGAGGTGATCGAATGAGGCGTCGGGATTTCGTCGCAGGGCTCGGTAGCGCGGCGGTTTGGCCGATGGCGGTGCGGGCGCAGCAGCGAAATCAGATAAAGCGCATCGCCTACATCGCCGGCGAGGCAATCATCACGCCAATCAAGCGGGAGCTGGCAAAGCTCGGATGGGTCGAGGGCCACAACGTGCGCATAGAAGCCCTCCCTACAGT
>JASHRR010000176.1 GCA_030037185.1 Xanthobacteraceae bacterium
CGCTCAGTGGGAATGGAGTCTCCCAACGATTGCCGCTAGGCTGATGACTCCTACCAGGCGCGGTGACGTCGGTAGGAGCTGTTGCCTCCCGAAGACGTCCGCAGAGGGCGCAAATGGAGAGGCTTCCCGACTCCCTCGCGATTGCTCTCTGGATCACGGGATCGTGTTGGCTGTTGGCCATAGTCGCCTATTTTATCGGTTGTTCGAGCGAATGGGTGCTGCCGATCTTTCTGCTTGGACTCCTCACGGGCATTGCGGAGTGGGTCATGAGACGGAAATAAATTAGGTCGTGAAGTGGGTCGTGATAACCCTCGCTAGCAGAGCGCCCAAAGAGCGGGAGCACAACCGCATTGCACACTTTGGTCGGTTGCTCAAACTAGAGATAGCCGTGCAGTTGAGGAACGAGGGAGAGGAATTCCAGGCCCTTCTATGGCAAAGGGAGTTTATCAGCCCTTGCCGCCGATGACCGGAAAGGTCGATTTGCCGAATAAGGTGATTGCCGGTCACGAGACCCCATTTCGGCCGTGCCTGAGTGGGTCACCTTCACGCCGGACAACAAGTATCTCTATGTATCCGATGCGGCGCTGAACCCCGTCTCAGAGATCGATATGCCGGCCATGAAGGTCGTCAAGGTGATTCAGGTCGGCGAGACCTCGTCTGGCAAACGGGCTTCGCTACATTATGGAATGGCCCCACTCGCGAAGCAAGCCGCGGTGCTTTGTCCTTTGGCTGTACGTGCGACGCCTCCGATTCGGCCGGGAGAAAGAGGCGTCGCGTGTTTTCTCAGTCTGTAATTGCACCACGACTGGCCGTTGATACGAGTTTGGTATACTTTGCCAACACGCCGGTGGTGTAACGAGGCTTGGGCGCCTTCCACAGTTTTTTCCGTCTCGCAAGTTCCTTCGCAGGGACGTTTAGCTCGATGAGACGCTTGTTGGCGTCGATCGTGATCGAATCACCTTCCTTCACCAGCGCGATCACCCCGCCTTCGTAGGCCTCGGGAGCTACGTGACCGACGACCATGCCCCAGGTCCCACCGGAAAAGCGGCCGTCCGTGAGAAGGCCGACCGACGAGCCGAGGCCCTGGCCAATGAGGGCAGACGTCGGGGCAAGCATTTCCTGCATGCCGGGCCCGTCTTTTGGACCCTCGCAGCGAATGACGATCACATCGCCGGCTTTGATGGTTTTTGCCATAATCGCCTTTAGGCATGCCGGTTCGGAATCGAAAACGCGTGCCGGTCCCGTGATTGATGTCTGTTTCAACCCGGTGATCTTGGCGACGCAGCCCTCGGGCGAAAGATTGCCCTTCAGGATGGCGAGATGGCCTTGCTTGTAGAGCGGGTCCGACCATGGGCGGATCACGTCCTGATCCTTGCGCGGCTCGGCAGGAACCTCCTTCAACATCTCAGCCATGGCCTTGCCTTGGATTGTCATGCAATCACTGTGCAAAACGCCATTGACAAGCAACATTTTCAGCACCTGCGGAACCCCCCCGGCGGCATGGAAATCGGTGGCCACGTAAGGGCCAGAGGGTTTCCGATTGCAGAGCACCGGCACTTTGCGCCGGACACGCTCGAAGTCGTCGATCGTCCATTTCACGCCCGCTGAATGCGCAATGGCAAGATAATGGAGTACCGCGTTGGTCGAGCCCCCAGTCGCCATCACAAGCGCCACCGCATTTTCGATCGACTTTCTGGCGATTATTTCGCCGGGCTTCAGGTCGTTGCGAACTGCCACGACCAGCACGCGTGCTGACTCGGCCGCCGAGTCGGCCTTTTCCTTGTCCGGCGTCGCCATCTGCGATGAGCCAAGCAGACTCATGCACCAGCGCTTCGAACGAGGACGACATTGTGTTTGCGGTGTACTGGCCGCCGCAAGCGCCGACGGACGGGCGGCGTTTTTCTCGATACCCTCGAAATCTTCCTCCGACATCTTACCGGCGGTGAAGGCGCCGACGGCTTCGAAGGGGCTCACGATCGTGAGCTTCTCGCCCTTCCAGAAGCCCGGCTTGATGGTGCCGGCATCAAACGAAGATTCCGGGTACATTCATGCGTGCGATAGCCATGATGCTTCCCGGCATGTTTTTGTCGCAGCCTCCGACCGCCACCACGCCGTCCATTCGCCGGCCGTTGACAGCGACTTCGATGGAATCGGCAATCACCTCGCGCGACACCAGCGAGTATTTCATCCCTTCGGTGCCCATGCCGATGCCGTCTGTCACTGTCGGAAAGCCAAACACCTGTGGCATCGCGCCGGCTTCCGTGAGCGCTGCCACCACGCGATCAACGAGAGGCTGGATGCCAGCGTTGCACGGGTTCATCGTCGAGTGGCCGTTCGCTATTCCGACAATGGGCTTCTCGAAGTCACCGTCTTTGAAGCCGACTGCCCGCAACATCGCGCGGTTGGGGGAGCGGGCAATGCCTGCAGTGATGAGTTGGGATCGTTTATTAATTTTTTGTCACTCTGAATGTCCTTGTGTCGTGCCGATTGTCGTCATGAGATGCGATTGTTGAACTCCTTGCGAGCCGCCCGCAGTCTCGGTTTCTTTGGTGACGAGTATCCGAACTCAGATGGAGGCTAGCGCGGGCCCTCTGTTACTACAGGCAACGTTTCCCCCGGCTAGCTCGTTACGACCTAAAGACGAAGGATGGGCGTTAAGGGTGAACTCTGTCTCCGCAACAATAACGCGATCTGCCTTGCTGCAGTGACGCGGTACTGTTATTGGCGTATGAACGCATCGTTTATACAACTCAATGGCTGATCCCTTGACGACCTCAAAGTTGAGCACCCGCGTGTACTCGTCCCGCGAAGATCTACCCGATTGCTTGCCCATATTGAGCTTGTCGATGGGCATATTTCCGTTCAACGGATCAAGGAAACATCACCTCGACGCTGTCGCATCTCTCGCTGCTGACTAGCCGAGGGCCAACTCGTTTCCAGCTCGACGACGCTGGCCCCACCGCGTGGTAGAATCAACGGGCCTCGCAGATATCGAGCGTCCGAAGCGTGGCGCTCAACTCTGCGCGGCACGCGCAATAAGCGCAGTCCTTGTGGGCCATCCACGGCCTGCTAAATCCGGCGGAGGATCGATTGAGCCGGCGCGGCCGGCAGTCGCTAGGGGGGCCACTCAGCGGAAATCATATCAGCCCAGAAGGGCGGTTTGGGGACCTATGGAACCATTTTAGGCCGAGTGTCGTTTGCGTTGATACGACAAGCCGTGACGCTTGGCTTGCTTGATTTGATCGCCAAGCCTATATTGCCTGTCATTATGTGACGGGGATGGAGTGCCCCCGAGACCGCCGCAACGGCTGATGACTCCTACCGCGTGATGTCTGGCGGTGGGAGTGGCAATTGTCCTCTCTCAACCTGAGATCACGCACGTTAGTGGCACTGGGCCGCGAAGGAGTGCGCGATGACGGGACTGTTCGTTTTTCTTGGATCGCCGCGGTGCTGCCGGGCGGCCTTACCGCCGCTTTGCTGCGCTCGCAAGTGGGGGGCGGTGTTTCCAGTAGTCATGCCTACTGGGGGGCGTTCCGGATGGCGGTGACGACGGAAGCGGTCGTGGCTCGAAGGCCCGGCCGCCGTGCGGCGGCTATTCGTTTCATTGTTCTGATCGGATTCGTGAGCCTTTTTGGCGATATGACCTATGAAGGCGCGCGAAGCATCGTGGGGCCGTACCTCGGTACGCTTGGCGCGTCGGCGACGGTAGTGGGAATCGTAGCCGGCTTTGGCGAGTTGATTGGCTATGTCATCCGTCTGCTCTCCGGCTATCTCGGCGATCGGACAGGACGCTACTGGACCGTGACTATAATCGGATACGTTCTGAACCTGTCCGCGGTGCCTTTGCTTGCATTAGCGGTAAATTGGGAAAGTGCGGCGGTCCTGGTTGTGGTCGAGCGCATGGGACGAGCACTGCGCGCTCCGACCCGTGACGCCATGCTGTCTCATGCTGCAACCAGGACCGGCGCCGGCTGGGCCTTCGGCCTTCATGAGGCGATGGACACAACAGGTGCAATCATTGGCCCGCTTGCGGTTGGCGCCGCCTTGTATTTCGGACAAGGATACACTGCGAGTTTCGCGATGTTGGTCGCGCCGGCGCTGTTATCCATTCTTGTATTGTTGGTCGCACGAGCCCAGTTCCCGACTCCACGAGACTTGGAGGTTGTTGAACCGATCCGCGAGCCGCGGGCGCTTCCCCGGAAATTTTGGATTTACTCGGTAGGCGCGGCATTCATCGGGGCCGGGTACGCGGATTTTTCACTTCTGGCCTATCACTTCGGCAAGTCTTCGGTGGTTGTTCCGCCGCTGGTTCCCATGCTGTACGCGCTTGCGATGGTGGCTGCTGCCATCGCGGCGCTCGGCCTTGGCCAGCTATTCGATCGTGCCGGCATCAGAGTGATGATTCCAGCCGTGGTCGTCTCGGCCCTTTCGGCACCATTGGCACTTCTCGGCGGACCGATTGTCGTTTGCCTCGGGGTCATATGCTGGGGCGTTGGAATGGGGGCGCAGGAATCCGTAATGCGGGCGGTCATTGGATCGATGGCGCCACGCCGTCGTCGCGGCACCGCCTTCGGCCTGTTTCACACCATGTTTGGAATCGCGTGGTTCATCGGAAGCGCGCTTCTCGGAATCGTGTACGACCACTCGGTCGTGGGCGTTGCGGTCCTCTCGCTCGTACTGCAGCTCCTGTCGGTGCCTGTTCTGGTCGCCGTGATGAACAGGTGACGTGAGCCATGAAAGCGACATTGAGAGGCATTGCTTGGAGGCATGTACGGGCCCGCGGATCACGCCACGCCTCCGATCTCGGGAAGGCTGCATCATGAAGAACCTCGCCCGCCCGTCCTTTTTCCGAATGTTCGACCTGCTGGTGAGCACCGTCAATCCAGGTTTGAAGCTGACGCGCTGGACGCACGACGGCGTGAATTTCGAGCGCGAGAGACATAGCTTTACCGGCCCTAGGCACAGTGTGACCGTCGACATATTCACGCTAACGCGCGGAGGCCGCCGGGGTTGGTCACTCATGGTGACAAAGGAATACTGGTGGGCGGGACCGGAAGGGAAGGCATTCAAGAATTCGCGGTGGGCTCGTCCGCTCGGCGGCCAGCGTAGCGATCTGTTCGCATGGCTCCGGAAGCATGAAGCGGCTCTCGATGCTTCATCTTCTTTTACAAATGTGTCCGCCCAGATCGAGGAGGATGATTCATTCGATGATGAAGTGGATGATAGTGACGAGGTGCTGAACTGAGAGGGCCGCGACGATTGAACGCTGGCCTTGAAACTCAGCGGTGATGGTTATTCAGCCCAGTTCGGCCGGTGCGGCCGCGAATGTCGTAGACACGGGTCGTCGGCAGTCTCGATCAGGCAATCGATGTGCTTGGCGAGTGCCTCGGTAGCGGCTCCCCGGATGCCACTCGGTTCACTCGGCGACCGCCTATGTCGCAGCCAGCTTCGGCTGCCGGTTCTTGGTGCATTCCAGTGCAGCACCTTCATCAACGCTTTTCTAAATCAACAGATGGGTTGGGATGTCACCCAGTTCGGCTTGGGTGAAACTCGGCTGGGGTTCGATCGTTTTATTGTGGGAACACGCGATCGCTGCTACGATGAGATATTAATGTTGACGGGGATGGAGTACCCCCGGAACCGCCGCAAGGCTGATGACTCCTAGCGTTGTTATGCACGCCGCCGCGACTGGGTCGCGGCGAAAGGAGTATCGGCATGGCACGTTCAAAAAAAACCGCGGCTGCACAAGCGCCTCGCCCCGAATTTGATCGGCTTCGACCGGGTTCCAAGCGCTCCAAACCAGCTGAGCCCGCTTTGGCGATGCTTCTGGGTGAGCCGGAGGTTCGCCTCCTCGCGCGCGCAGATAATGCGGACGAGCGAGAACTGATAGCGATTCTCGATGCGGCGTCGGTACAGCTTCGGAGCGAGTCGATAGCTGCTTCCGAGTCGGCTTATCGAACAGGCGTTGGCGTCATGTTGTTGAATCCGCGACACGAGGTCTTCATCGGGAGGCGGGCCGATACACAAGCT
>JASHRR010000177.1 GCA_030037185.1 Xanthobacteraceae bacterium
CATCTAGACAGGCGGGGCGATTGCAACCGTGCTCATCGAAGGCGCGACAGGGCGGCCTTGGGGGCGCGCTTGCCTACGCGACAGCCCTGCGATCTTCGAACGGCTGTCCAAGTTGACTACTGGCGGGTGTGGAGCGTCTGTTCGCGGGGCTGCGCGGCACAGGCCCGCCGGAGAATTAACAGAAGCGTCACCCGCACGGCGGCCCGCGTACCGAGATATGCACGGGCCCGCAAGCTCCGCAGTCTCGGGCGTCCCGGACACGCAACAGCAGTCCAACGCTTTTTCGCCGGGACAGTCACAAGCCCTCAGCCACGACGGATAAGGCTTGTTGATGGCTTAGCCGCGGGGATAGGATGCGGTCGCTCGCTTTCGCAAGGTTGCACACTGGGCAAGCGTTTCACCTATCCGCCAGGCCTTCGGGTGGCGGTTGGTCCCGACGTGCAAGTCTTGCGAGTTCGCCACCTAATCTGAGGGAGAAGGCCCCATGAATTACCGAAGGTTGTTTTGTTTCGTGGCCTTGACGGGCGCGTTGTTGTCGACGACGGCGACCGCCCAGGTGGTCGATTTTGGCAAATATCCCAATTTCTCCGGACAGTGGTCGCGACCGGCCGGCAATCCCAACAATTGGCGCCAAGTCGCCGGGCCGCCCCCCTACACAGCCGAGGCCGAGAAGAAATTCGCAGAGATTCAGGCCATTTCCAAGCAGGGTAACCCCGCTAACTGGCCCTCGACATTCTGTATTCCGACCGGCATGCCGGCGATGATGAACCTTTACAACCCCATGGAGATCGTCATCACCCCGGGCGAAACCTATGTGCTGATGAGTCACAATAACGATCAGATTCGACGGATTTATACCGATGGCCGCAGCTGGCCGGCGGACAGCGAGTATGAACCGACCTATGCCGGCTACTCGATCGGCAAGTGGGTCGATGAGGATGGCGACGGAAAATACGACGTACTCGAAGTCGAGACGCGCTTCCTCAAGGACGTGCGAGCCTATGACGTGAACGGTTACCCCTTCGCCGATGACGGCAAGACGATCATCAAGGAGCGTTTCTTTCTCGACAAATCCAATCCCAACACAATCTATGACGAGATCACCGTCATGGATAACGCACTCACGCGGCCCTATACCAAGCTCATGAAGGCGCTTCGCAATCCCAATCCGCGTCCGATCTGGCTGTCGGAGGTCTGCCAGGAAGGCAACAACTGGATCAAGATCGGTGACGAGGCTTATTATATCAGCGTCGATGGCAAGTTGATGCCGTCGAAGAAGGGCCAGCAGCCACCCGACTTGAGCTATTTCGGCCGTTCAAAATAGGCGGCCGGGCTCGCTTGGAGAGCACACGTGCAAACCTGCGAGGTTCGATTTGAGCCCGCATGCGCAAGCGCATGCGGGAACGCCATTACCAAGTCTGCAAGCAGTCGAATATCAGACGACGATCGCATCCCTATTCGTCGGGCGTGCTCCAGACGGTGAGCACCGCAGGGGCTGGGGCCCAAGTTGCGCAATAATACCTGGCCTAACGCAAGGCGAACGCTTCCAAGGGTGAGATATTTGTTCATGAGATGCTGAGAAAATCTCCTGGAGACGGAGGATAACATGGGACAGCTTGCCTTGCGGTCTGCTTTCGAAATTTTGGCACGACGTTCCTTCATGCGCAGCGCGGCATGCGCCGGTTTATGGGCCGCCGCGCCGATGCTTGGCTTGCTAGCGGGACCGGCCAAGTCCGCGAACTGGCGTGGTCTTGTCGGTTGCGTCAAGCCGCGGGCGAACGACTCCGCGCTCGTCGACATGATCAGATTGCTACCCTCCGGGATCGGCGTCGCGCCCGTCTACCTGAATTTTGCAGAGGGCACGCGGGAGGAGTTTCAGAACAGCTACGCCAATTACGAGAAGAACGTCGCTTATCTTGCCTCGGTGCGTTGCGATACGATCAGTATCGAGGGCGCCCCACCCTTCATGATTCTAGGTCCGGAGGGTGAAGCCAAGCTGATCGATAGCTGGAAGCAAAAATACAAGACCGACATGTTCACGTCGTCGCAAAATCAGGTCAATGTGCTCAGGGCAATGAAGGTCAAGAGAATTTTCGGCTTCACGCCGTTCGGGCCCGATCTCAACAAGAGTTACGCTAAGTATTTTGCGGATTGCGGTATCAGTGCGGTCGCCATGGAAGGTATGGACGTTTCATACTCTTCGATTCCGGATGTCCCCTCAGATGTCATCTACTCCTTAATCAAGAGGAAGTTTCTGGACCACACGGGGGCGGATGCCATCTACATTCTAGGGTCCCCCTGGGATACGCTCAGTATCGTCGCCGTCCTCGAACAGGATCTTGGTGTTCCGGTCGTGCAGGCGGTTGCGGCGCGTATTTGGGAAATTCAGCGGCGCTTGCACGTTCATCAGCCCATCAAGGGCTATGGAACGCTGTTGGAGACCCTGCCGGCATGAACGCCCTCTGATCCCGGTCGTGTGTCGAGCTTTCTGAACATCCCAGTCGCCGCCATCGGCGCCGTGCGCCAGCTGTGGAGGAGTTTCTGACCCCGCCAATCGACCGCGGTAAGGAAATCCGCCGCTACATGGGCGACCCCGACGGTCACCTGATCGAGGTGGGACAACTGGTGGGGCAAGTCGAGGACTGATAGCGGCGGCTCGCGAACATCTGTTTCGGCCAAGCCGTTCCCCTCAGAAGGCAGGACCGTGAGGGGTCGATGCCCGGCTGGGCGCCTCGCCGGGGGTAAATTTCCGGGCAGGAAATCAACACTAATAGTGTTGGCGTTGCATTTCGCCCCGGTGAGGTCGGTGGCGTCGCTTCGGCCGTAATGAACGGCGCGCAATCTCGCTCACCACAAGGGCAATACCGGAGTTCGGCAGATCGACAATGACGTCGAGCTTGTCGACGTCGAGCCATGTGCTGGCAATATGTTTAGCTCGTCGGCAGCGGCAATTTCGATCGATCTTGATGCGCTTGACTGCTGCCCCGAAATCTTTCACGGCGAGCTTTGCCGCTGCGACCGAACCACCAATATCCGAATAGACGCTCGACATGTGGGTCAGGACCGCTCTTACCCAGGCATCGGCGTTGGCCATTCTACGATTACCCCAAGACATCTGTTTCTACGCCAGACGGTTTGCTAAGATAGCTATCGCTGCAGCCGCGAATAGGAGCGCACTGATAATCTCAGCTCACGCGAAGGCGGGTACGCAGCGTGGGTAGGCACGGCGTAAACATTTCTTTGCCATCATGCGACCCCTTGGGGAGGAATTCTCATGACTTCGAAAATCAGCGTGCTGGCTGCCATTGCATTGGCGGCAATTGTTTCCGTCCCCAGCGCGTCGTACGCCGCCTCGAAAAAACACAGAGGCGCAGCGTCCCCTGAGACCGATTACACGAATCCTAGGACGTGTCTCGGCGGTGGGTGCACCAGCGAAAATCCGGACCGTGTGAGGCAGCCGTGCTCTGGTAGCAGCTGTTACAAGCGAACCCGTGCCAGCAAACACAAATCGTCGTCGCACTCTTCGCGATGATCCCGGCAGGTTGTCTACCTTCGATCCACGTCCTAACCGGCAGGCGCCGTTCTAATTGCGCACCACTTCGGAAGTCGGCGTGGTGCGGCAAACAGGGTGGTCAATCTGCATCGAGTTTAAACACAAGTTGTTCGAGCACGAGAGGGGTGGCTTGCGTTGGCTTTGGAGAACACGATGTCATCCCGCTTCGATAACTGTTTGGATCGCAGAGTTTTCCCGTTTTTCTGTGGCGCAGGCCATCACAATATGATTGGCAGTAGCCAGCTGATTCAGGGGCACCCAATGCCTTCGTCAATGACGTGTTGAACCAGAGACGGGAGTTCTTGGGCGATCGATATCAACTTCACATGATTGATTGTTCCGATCGTGGTGAGCGCATCCGCGCCGCGGATTTCAACTCGACCGCAGCCATGTCGGTATCGGCAATAAAATTACTTCCTCGGCGCGGTCGCTCTTTCGACCGACGCGCCAGAACCAGCCACTGCCAGATTTCCGATATTTCACGCCGGGCTGCCCCCGCGCAAGGGCAATCGAAGAGGCCAACGGGCGATCACAGCGGACCGTGGCGCATTCGCTTTCGCTTCAAAGGCGGCAATGCCTATGAGGTGGAAATTGTCGACTATCACTGAGGAGCAGCAATGGTTCGGATCCATCGCTGCCGTATCGGCAGACGCGAGCTGAACGCACGGCGGCTCTCGGCACTGGCCGCTCAATCTCAGGGCGACCCAGTGGATGGACCTGCAAGAAAGAACAGAGCTGGCCCGCTCACGCGTGTCTGAACTTTAGGCAACGCGAAGCTCGACCAGGGTCCTATGCGGAACGTGAGAACGTGGCCGGCGATGTAGCCGAAATCCAAGCTGGTGTTTGCCGGCTCGAACGCAACGGCGCTGCAAGACGTGCTGCGGATCTGGCGCATTGGCTCAATGCGATTCTACATCTTTATCAGTCCCGAACTCTCCCTCTCTCTTCAAGCGCCGCGCTCGAAACCGGTCGCATCCTCGATCGTGCCATCGGTGCGGGAGCCGCCCCCGATTTCGAGGACGCGGCAATCGCCGCGACGGTCGCTGTCCACGGCTTGACGGTTGTCACGGTCAACCAGCGGCATTTCAAACAGTTCGGCGTCGCTTTCATTTCTCCGCCCGCAAGATGAACGGCAAGACCAAGAGCTTCCACGCGATCTCGATACGCGGAAGTGCCCTTGGCTGCGATATCGTGCAAAATCGTAGCGTGGCGCGCCACGGTCGATGAAGATGGGTACCATTGCCTCGCCGCAGCACTATGACCTGGCCTCCGTATCTGCGCCAATCGCCGACAATGCCCGCATTGCTTGCTGACCAGCGCCAGCGACCAGAGCCAGTACCTCTATGATGAGGAGAACCAGCCCAACAAAGGGCCTCAGGCACGAATGGAAGGCGTACGAAGAAGGGAACTTGTAAGACCAAGCAGTCGACGCGGGAGCAGAGAGCCGAACTGAAGTCGCTGGCAGCGCTCCGTGATGATGCCATGCCAAGCGCGGCCTGATCTATCGGCCCGCAAAGCACCGCTCATCGGAGGTCGTGTGGCTCTTGAAGGAAGCTACGACATCTGCATGCGGCATCAATCGAGCGCTGCGCAAATACGTTCAGCAGCACGCAAGGCGGAGCCGACCCTCTGGGGCCTGAGAGCGCGGACATGCGATGCTTCGCGCATCCCATCCGCAAATTTTGACGCCCGGCGACATTGCACGGCGCTGGTCAGGCCGCCCTTGGCTTGTTTACGGTCTCGATGCGATCGAGAATCTTGCCGAGATCGCGCTTGGCGATCTGAACATCATAGTCATTCTGCAGGTTGAGCCAAAGCTGTGCGGTTGTGCCGAGTGCCTTAGCGAGCCGAAGCGCAGTATCGGCGGTAATGCCGGTCTGTTCGCTGGCGATCCGCTCGATCCGTGTGCGAGGCAAGCCGCAGACCTTGGCAAGGGCGCCCGCCGACATTCTCAGCGGAAGTAGGAACTCCTCCCGTAGAACCTCACCAGGGTGCATCGACTTGAGCTTCTTGGCCATCGTCACGTCCTCTTCTAGTGGTAGTCCACGATCTCGACGTCCGCCGGACCTTCCGCCGTCCAAACAAAGCAGAGCCGGAATTGGTCGTTGATCCTGACCGAGTGCTGCCCCTTGCGATCGCCCGCCAAAGCCTCAAGATGGTTGCCTGGAGGCGACCTCAAGTCGCCGAGATCGCCCGCGGTGTTGAGGTAGCGCAATTTCCGGCGCGACCTTGACCAGATCGGCCGGAAAGCCCTTAATGACTTTCGCCATTGAAGATGGCCTCGGTGATCTTGTCCCGGAAGTTTCCGATCACCGGCTTGATGTGTCATTGAATGATACGGGCGTCAACAGTCGCGTATCAACCAATGGTACAGCTCCAATGTGGGCCGGTTCCTACGACCACGACAGGCAACCAAGGCATCCGATGCGATCGATCCGATCATCGTCCGATGAAGGCGACTCCGCTTGCAGGCGACATGCCCATCGATGCCGTGACGTTGAGGCGGCTCGAGGCTGGTAAAGCGGAGGGCACAGCCGAACAGGGTGTCGGCGTCGTCGAGACGCAGCGAATAGACGCCCTGCTCTGTGGACTCCAGGCGGTTTCCGTCCAGATCGAGCGATAGCCGGTCGGTCCCGACGAGTCCTGGCGTGCGCAGGAGGCGGACCCCGTGGTCGGTCTTCATTCTGACCCACTTGGCGCTGCTGGCGGGAACTGACTTCTTCACCGCAGAGGTGCTCACGCTGCGCGGTCTGGTGACCTACTACGTGCTGTTTCTCATCCATCTTGAGAGCCGCCGGGTGGACATTGCTGGAATCACGGTTCACCCGGATGAGCCTTGGATGAAGCAAGTCGCCCGTAATGTCACCATGGAGGGATGGGGTGCGCTGCGGGACTATCGTTATCTTCTGCACCATCGTGACACCAAATTTACCCAGTCGTTCCGCGCCATCATTGCGTCAGGTCGAGTGGAACTGCTTGCGCTGCCGGTACGCAGCCCGGACCTGAATGCCTATTTCGGAGCGCTGGGTGAGGTCGGTGCTTCCCACCGGTGAGCGCTCCTTGCAGCTGGCGTTGAGCGAATATGTTGCGCACTATCATGCGGAGCGTAATCATCAGGAGAATGACAACGTCCTGCTGTTTCCTCGTGACACGCAAACGCGACGAGGCGGTCCTGTGCAATGTCGCGAAAGGCTGGGCGGGCTGTTGCATTATTATCATCAAGAAGCCGCGTAACCTGGCGGAAAAGTCTTGGATGATCCTGTGGCTGGAGGTCGATTCCACCTGTGCAAGCTGCTGGCAAACGCCCAGGTGTCACCGAACCTTGCTTGCGCGGTCGACCGGTAAAGCCACGAAAGGCTGGGCAACAATCAATATTTTGACCATACGGGGATAGATTGTCCCATACGAATATCGCTCCAGTCGGAAGCCCGACACACCGATGACCTCATCGCCAAGCCGGAGGTGAAGTGGACACCAGGCGCCGCTCCGTGGATGATCACCGACGCATGCGGGTCACCGCTTCAAAATATCTGAGCGATCACGACCGCATAGGCAATGAACACCACCCCCAATCCCCAAACGATCGCTGGAATCTTTGACCGGCGACCCATGGTGACCTCCAGCGCGATATAGCTCAGCGTTCCCAGCGCCATCCCGTTGATGAGATTGTTGGTCAGCACACTGACCAGCAAAGTGAGCACGACAGGCGCCGCGTTGACAAGATCGGTCATGTCGATGCGCGCGAGGCCCTGCATCATTAGCACGCCGACGAGCACAAGTGCCGGCGCGGTGGCTTGCGGCGGGATGATAATAAAGATCGGCCAGAAGAACAGGGCGATGCAGAAGAAGGCCATGAC
>JASHRR010000178.1 GCA_030037185.1 Xanthobacteraceae bacterium
GATGGGGCCGTAGTTTTCGCGGAAAGTCGTTTGAAGCACGTTCTTATCAACGAGTGCGCTGATCTCGCCGAGGATGCGGTGCTGCTCTGCAATATCGGGTGTTTGGTAAAGACCGCGGGCAAACATGAGCTCCCAATGGACGGACAGGCTCTTCCGCTTGAAGGGAACGATGTCGAAGCTGGCGGGATCGTCGATCATTGCAAGTGCGCCTTGGGGCGCCAACACATCGACGATCGACTGCCTGTGCCGATCGGTCGCCGCCAGACCCGCGACGCACCGTACGAACGAAATTCCAGTCTGTTTCAGACCATCTTCGAGCGGCTTGTGATGATCGATAACATGGTGCGCGCCCATGTCCCGAACCCAAGCGATGGTTTCGGGCCGTGAGGCCGTCGCAATGACCGTCAGTCCAGTAAGCCGACGCGCGAGTTGAGTCAGCATCGATCCAACGCCGCCAGCGCCGTTGATGACGAGAATTGCATCGCCCGACGCGCGTCCACCAAGTGGCACTGCGAGGCGGCAGAACAATAGCTCCCAGGCGGTCAGGGATGTCAGCGGCATAGCCGCCGCGCGCGCGGCGTCGAGGCTCGCTGGCTTCGGTCCAACGAGGCGTTCATCAACCGCGTGCAGCTCAGCGTACGTACCAGGCCGGTCAATGATGCCCGCATAGAAGACATTGTCGCCGGCCCTGAACAGTGATGCATTCGAGCCAACGGCCTCCACCACGCCCGCGGCGTCATACCCGAGTATCTGCGGCGACCCGGCGGGTGGTGCCACGCTTGCGCGCATCTTGACGTCAGCAGGATTGACCGAGATGGCCTCGATCCTTACCAGCAAGTCTCGCGGTCGTAGTGACGGCTCAGCAATCTCGATGTCGACGAGAGCATCGGGTGCGCTGATGGGACCTGGATGGAAATATCCGACGGCTTTCATGTCCTGAGCGTTCCCTAATCGGACATCGAATGCGGCGCCCTTTCACCTAAGCACTGTAAATGGATCGTTATTTCTCGATCTCGGCGACGCCCATCTGCGTTAGTAGGGTCAGGTTGTCCTCGATGTGCCAGTTGTCGGTGATACGGCCGTCGGTGATCTTGATTAAATCGGTCGCGATGAAATTGATCCCTTGACCTTGACCTTTCGTCTTGCCGAAGGTCCCAGTGAAATGCCCTTTAAAATTCATGTGCACGGTGACGTAATCGCTAGCCACAACCATCTTGCGGACTTCGACGTTCAGATCTGGCACCGCTGCGCGGAAATTCTTCGAGGCGAAAGCCGGCCCCTCCGGCCCCTGGGGACGGCCCGGGGGCAGCGTATGGTCAATGAACGCCGGCCAAACCGCTTGTTTGAGCAGTGCTTCGTCGCCAGTGTTCCAAAATTGATAGAAGGTCTTTGCCGCCTCGACCTCGGGATTTAATTGAGCGGCCGAGATTGTTTTGGCTAGGATGAGCTCGTCGATTTTTACTTCGTCCGCGCAACCGGGCGTTGCCAGGAGTGCCCCTACCATGACCGTCGTTAACAAGGAATCACACACGGTACCCTCCCCATGGGAAATTGTGCCGATGGTAACAAGTCACCGTCGAACTCGAGTCCGAGCCGTCTCGAATATTGATGACGTGAACTGCGTGTCGGCCTTGCGGGTGCTGCCGTCTCCTACGAGCGGCGAATCGGTGACCGACCATTCCCCACCCTCGGTCACAAGACTAAACAGCACAGCCTGTGAAAGCCTTAGGGCAGGCTAAAAAAGCCTGAAAAGTCCTGTTGCGCCGCGTATATTGGCGATCCTATGGATACGGTCGCAAAGATACCGGACACCTTCAGCTTCGGGCGTTTCAAGGTCTCGCTGTCGCGGCGCGAACTTCGCGCGGATGGCCGACGAGCCGAAATCGGCGGGCGCGCCTTCGATGTGCTGATGGCGCTAATTGAGGCTCGCGGGTCGGTCGTTAGTAAGAGCGCGCTCATGGAGCGCGTCTGGCCCGATCGCATTGTTGAGGACAACAATGTCCAAATTCAGATTTCGGCACTGCGTGCCGCCTTTGGACCGGACCGCGGTCTCATACGCACGGTCGCAGGGCGGGGCTATCAGTTCACCGGCGACATTCATATTGCCCCGGCTGATCCGGACGGGTCCTGCAAGGATGCTGCGTCAAACTATCAGCCATCCCTGCCGCCAACCAACCTGCCAGAACTGGTTTCGGAATTGATTGGCCGCGATGACGAGCTCCGCAACGTAGTACGATTCATCGAGTCCCATCGGTTCCTTACACTCACGGGCCCCGGTGGGATTGGCAAGACGCGGCTCGCGCTTGCGGCTGCTCGTGACCTGCTAACCCAGTTTCCCGACGGGGTCTGGATCGTCGAACTGGCTCCGCTTTCGGACCCCGATCTCATTCCCACTGCTGTGGCTGCGGCCTTGGGATTAAGCCTAGCCGCCGGCGAAGCATCGGCTGATCATGTAGCGCGAGCGCTCGGACACAAAGAGCTCCTGCTACTGATCGACAATTGCGAGCATCTCATCGAGGGCGCGGCCATCATTGCGGACGCTCTGTTGCGCACCGATCCAGCTGCCCATGTTGTCACGACAAGCCGCGAACCGCTTAACGCAGAGGGGGAGTGGACATACCGAGTCCCGCCCCTCACGGTCCCCGCACCCAACCTCAAAACAGAAGGCGAACTGCTGCGACACGGTGCCATTGAACTCTTCGTCAAAAGAGCCCAAGCGGCAGATCCAAGCTTTGTGCCGGATCGTGATCAGATGGCGGCGATAGCAGCGATTTGCCGGCGGCTCGATGGCATTCCACTTGCCATCGAGCTGGCGGCGGCACGGACCGCCACCCTCGGTATCCAGCACATTGCAGGCCACCTCGATGACCGCTTCCGCTTGCTGGCGGGTGGGCGCAGAACAGCGTTGCCCCGGCAACATACTATGCGTGCCACGCTTGAGTGGAGTCATGAACTGCTGACTGCTGCCGAACGAGTCGTCCTGCGCCGTCTTAGCGTGTTTGCCGGCACGTTTAACGTGGGAGAGGCATCGGCTGTCGCGGCCAGTAGCGAGTTGGCGGAATCGGATGTTATCGATCTGCTTTCAAATCTGGTTTCCAAATCGCTCGTTGACCGGTGTGCCACGGGATTCCGATTGCTTGAGACGACACGCGCGTTTGCGTTTGAGAAGCTCGTTGAAAGCGGGGAGCGAGTCGCGGTTTCGCTTCGTCACGCGGAATATCATCGGGCCCTTTTTGAAGAGGCGGAAGCCGAATGGCAAGCGCGGCCGACGGCCGAGTGGTTGGCGGATTACGGGCCCAAGATCGACAATGTGCGAGCGGCGCTTGACTGGGCCTTTTCGCCCGACGGCGATTCAGTCGTGGGCATCGCCTTGACGACCGCGGCGGTGCCGCTTTGGATGGAGTTGTCTTCGCTGCAGGAGTGTCGAACTCGCGTTGAACGCGCACTCTCAACGTTCGTGGCCGAAGCTCGCGCTGATCCAACGCGAGAAATGAAGCTTAACGTCGCTCTCGCGGCATCAACGCTCCTTTCCAAAGGAAGGGACCGCGAGGTCGGAGCCGCCTGGACCAAGGCTCTCGAACTTGCCGAAACGCTTGGAGATCGCGACTACCAGCTGCGTTCGCTCCGAGGCATGTTTACTTTCTACGCCAAGGAAGATTTTCGCTCAGCTTTAGAAATCGCGCGGAAGTTTCGCCTGGTGGCCGAGCAGCAGGCTGATCTGAATGATCGGTTGATCGGTGACGGTCTTGTGGCTCTGGCGCTGCTCTATCTGGGTGATCAGACGAATGCTCGAGCACACGTTGAACGTATGCTTGCGAGCTTCGCACCTCGTAACCGGTCTCACTACTATGCCATTCGGTTTCAATATGACCAGCGCGTCGTCGGGCACATGACGCTTGCACGCGTTCTGTGGCAACAGGGATTTGCGGGCGCAGCAGTGCGGACAGCCGAGAGCGCCGTCGAAGAAGCTTTGGCGACCGATCACGCGACAACGTCGTGCAACGCGCTCGCCCGCGCAGCCTGTCCAATCGCTCTCTGGGCCGGGGACCTTGTGGCGGCGGAATGTCACGTGGTCACCCTGCTTGACCTTGCAAGGAGGTATGCGCTGCCGCTCTGGTGCGAATTGGGCAAAATGTATGAGGGCGTGCTTGCTATAAGGCGCGGCGACCTAACGTGTGGTCTGCATCTGCTGCACGCGGGATTTGACCAGCTAGACGAGGCTATGCCAGCTTTCGACCACGCTATCTTCCAAAGTGAAATTGCGGAGGGTCTACGCCGCGCTGGCAGAATTGTGGATGGGTTACATGTCATCGAGCGGGCCATCGAACGATGCGAGCGAATCGAAGAGCGCTGGCTGTTTCCTGAGTTGTTGCGTCTTAGGGGTGAGCTTCTTTTGTCGGGCGGGAATGCCCAGGCGCCGCGAGCTAGAGAGAACTTTCGGGAAGCGCTCGATTGGGCGCGCCGCCAAGGTGCGCTCGCCTGGGAGCTACGCGCAGCAACCAGTCTTTGCCGCTTTTTGCGCGATGAGGGTCGTCGCGCCGAGGCGTTGGGCGCGGTCAAATCGGTCTACGATCGATTTACGGAGGGCTTTGACGCGACCGATCTGAATGTCGCAAAGGCGCTGATTGATAGCCTTCAATAAGTGTTTGCAACGCGGGGCCGCCGCCTCCTGCGCCAGTAGCCCGGATTACGTGATCGCCACCCGGGCGACATTCACCGGTCCGCGGAAATAGTCCCGGTTCTCGGGAGCGGCGAGCCAGCGGGCCTGGCTGGCGGCTTTGCTCGCCGCCCGACAGCGCGGAGCCGCGCAGTATCTCTGGTGATACCGGTTACGTGGGTCGGGGCGAAATAGCTTGTGACAGCACTTGCATTTACGACGTCCCGCGCCGGGCATCGCGTCCCCTCCTATGGGGACACATAATCAGCGAATGCGGAGCCGCACTGCTCTCGAAATTAGAAACCGGCCGCCAGACTTTGGCGCAATCTCACGACGTCAAATCCACCCGTTTGGTCAAAAAACCCATCTGACCGCCTTTTCATGCGGCCTCTTGATGATAATAACGCAGGAGCCCGCCCAATCGGTCGCGGCATTGGACGCGCCGCTCACGATCGAGGTCCCGGTTCCGATGAAATAGCAGGACGTTGCCCTTTCCTTGGTGGTTGCGCTCCTCATGGTCGTGGTCAACGTATTCGCCTAGGGCCCGCCGCAGCGAACGCTCGCCAAAGAGAAGACAAGCACTCTTCTTTCACACCCAACGCTCCGCGTAGGCATTCAGGTTCGGGCTTCGCGCAGGCAGCGCCAATGGTTCAATTTCGTGTCGCGATCAAGCAGGAGATAGCGGCAGTCCCGTAGAATCCCCGTAAGGTCAAGAAACCGGAACGCTCTAGAATCTCTCGGTTACCACCGCCAGGATGGGATTTCGATGACGCCGTAAGTCGCTACGAGGGGGGCCATCATGGATTGGGCACGCATGCTGGCCTACGTCACTGGGACGGTGGACCAAGAACTGCTGGCGCAGAATGAATATTTGACCGCCGAGAACCGCATTCTGAAAGCCCAGTTGAATGGACGCTTGGAGCTCTCGGACGCCGAGCGCTCCACGCTTGGTGAAATCCGGCATCGGCCCGGCCGCACGGCTCTCGCCGAGGTCGCAACTGTGGCTAAGCCCGACACCATCCTGGCCTGGTATCGCAAGCTGGTCGCCCACAAGTTCGATGGCTCGAAAACTCGTCGCGGCCCAGGCCGGCCGCGGGTGACGCGCATGGTCGCGCAACTGATCGTTCGTTTGGCCGAGGAGAACGGGACTGGGTTATGACCGGATTACCGGGGCGTTGGCCTGGGATATCGTGTATGCCATCAGACGGTCGCCAATGTCCTGCAGCGCCACGGTCTGCCGCCGGCGCCGGAGCGCAAGCGCACGACCACCTGGTCGACGTTCATTCGCACCCACTTGGCGCTGCTGGCGGGCACCGACTTCTTCACCGCGGAGGTGCTCACTCTGCGCGGGCTCATGACCTACTACGTGCTATTTTTCATCCATCTCGAGCGCCGCCGGGTGAACATCGCCGGGATCACC
>JASHRR010000179.1 GCA_030037185.1 Xanthobacteraceae bacterium
CCGATCAGGAGGGAAACCTCTACGTCGCAGAGGTCGATGCCGGTCGCTTCCAGAAATTCCGTCCGCGCCCGGGCGCCAACCCCGCAACTCTGATTGGCAAGCCCATCTACGCGGCCTGGCAGTGACGGCTATCCGCCAGAGAGGATGTATGATGTCAAAGGCAAATCTTATCTGCCGGACAGTGTTGTATGGCGTGGCGGCGCTGCTGGCTGGCGAGGCGGCGTGTTTTGCCCAGGCGCCCTCCGACAATCCCTACCGGCCGGTGCGCGGATTGGCGGATGGCGGCGGCCCCAGCACCCCGGGAGGCGAATGGGCGAAACTTCCCGGCGGCCGGGAAATGGGCCCGCCGGCGGCGGTGCACGTTGACGTCGATGGCGAAAGCATCTGGGCTCTTATCCGATGCGATGAGACGAGCCCGGTGCCGGCCGCGCGCGGCGGCCGGTTCGGTGTCGACTGCATGTATGCGGACGGCAAGCTCAAGCCCCACGACACGATCTACAAGTTCGACGCCAGCGGCAACGTCGTCAAAAGCTTTGGTGCCCAGATGTTCATCTGGCCCCACGGCATGCATGTAGACCGCGACGGCAACGTGTGGGCCACCGACGGCGCTTCCGAAGAGGCCGTGGCGACAGCCGCGAAGGCGGGCGTCAAGGCGGGGCACATCGTCCGCAAATTCAGTCCCGACGGCGCAGTGCTGATGACGCTCGGCGAACCTGGGGTCGCCGGAAGCGACGAATATCATTTCCGCTCGCCGGCAGGCGTTGTAACGGCGCCCAATGGCGATATTTTTGTCGCCGACGGGCATGGCTCGAATAACCGCATCGTCAAATACGCCAAGGACGGAAAGTTCATCAAGGCGTGGGGAAAGACCGGATACGCACCGGGCGAGTTCCGCACCGCGCACTGCATCGCCATGGACAAACGGGGGCGGCTGTTCGTGTGCGACCGGTCCAATACCCGCATTCAAATCTTCGATCAGGATGGCAAATACCTGGCGACCTGGCACCAGTTCGGAATGCCCAGCGGCATAGCATTTTCAATCAACGATGAAGACTTGATCTATGTGTTCGACTCTGAGTCCGACAACGTGGACAATCCGGGTTTCGAGCAGGGAATCCGGATCGGCGATGCGCTGCACGGCTGGGTGAAATATTTCATCCTGGACCCGGGCGGCAATCCGGCTACCACCACCGGCAGCGGCGCGGAATTCGGCACCGTGGACAAATTCGGCAACATCTTCGCCGGGGAACCGAGGCCGCGCGTTCTGCGCAAATACGTCAAGGTCAGGTAGTGGGCCTTGCGGGATCGTCCGGGCCCGGGTCCGCCGCGTGTCGGAGGGACCGGCTGTGGCCTTGCGGTGCAGCATTGCGGCCGAAAATGAATGCCGAACGGCCCTTGCATTAGAGTGGCGATAGGCTATATGTAGCGCGTAAGACCGACATCTCATAACGATCGAACATCGATCGGCTTGTGAGAGTGGGCCCCGCCCGGGACCCGCTCTTTTTTATTACCCGCGTCGTCCGACCGCCAATGAGCGGTCCGACGAACGCGATGAAAGGCAAAGCTGCACGTAGCATGACGACCGAGGTGACCCCCGTAGTCAATACGGGTCCAACCGATTCAGCCGCCCTGACGGAGCCGCGCCTGATCGCGGAAACCGGCGTGGCATCGCGCATCGCCACGATCGTAACGCCGGTGCTCATCGATCTCGGCTTTCGGTTGGTGCGCGTGCGGGTGCTGGGACTGGATGGTTTGACCGTGCAGGTGATGGCGGAGCGGCCCGACGGCTCGATGGCGATCGAGGAATGCGAAGCGCTATCGCGGGCAATCTCGCCGGTGCTTGATGTCGCCAATCCGATTGAGCGTGCCTACCGGCTCGAAATTTCCTCGCCGGGTCTTGATCGACCGTTGGTCCGTCGCTCGGATTTTGAACGTCACCTCGGCGAGGTCGTGAAGGTCGAACTTGCGGTGGCGTCGGACGGGCGGCGCCGGTTCCGCGGAAATCTCGTCGGGATCGACGCCAACGCGGCGCGCGTGCGGATCGAGGATCGTGCGGATGGCGCCGTCGACGTGCCATTGCCGTTCAACGACATGACCGAGGCCAAGCTCGTTTTGACCGATGACCTGATCGCGGCCGCATTGCGCCGCGGTAAGGCGCAGGCGAGGGAGGCAAGGGTCGGCGCCGCGTCGCACCTTGCCTCCCCCGCCGGCCGGCAAGGCAAGGCAGGGGGCTACGATCACGCGTCACGCCACCGCATGAAGAACACCATGAAGGATAAACGCGCGTCCGGAACATCCCCGGCGGCGTCTAAGTCGGAAGGAGAATGAGCGATGGCCGTCAGCGCCAACCGGCTCGAATTGTTGCAGATCGCCGACGCGGTCGCCCGCGAAAAGGCGATCGATCGCGGCATCGTCATTGCCGCCATGGAAGACGCCATTCAGAAGGCGGCTCGCTCGCGTTATGGGAGCGAAACCGAGGTGCGCGCCGAAATCAATCCGAAAACCGGCGAGATGCGGCTGTCGCGCCTGCTGCTGGTTGCCGATCAGGTCGAAAACGACGCGATCCAGATCAGCGTAGAGGATGCGCGGCGGCGCAATCCGGCGGCCCGGGTCGGCGACTACATCGCCGAACCGCTGCCGCCGCTCGAATATGGACGCATCGCGGCGCAGTCGGCCAAGCAGGTCATTGTCCAGAAAGTGCGCGAAGCCGAGCGCGATCGCCAATATCAGGAATTCAAGGACCGCATCGGCGATATCGTCAACGGCATCGTCAAGCGGGTGGAATACGGCAACGTCGTCGCGGATCTCGGCCGCGGCGAGGCAATCGTGCGGCGTGACGAGCTGTTACCGCGCGAAGTATTCCGCAACGGAGATCGCATCCGCGCCTACATTTACGATGTGCGGCGCGAGCCGCGCGGACCGCAGATTTTCCTCTCGCGCACACATCCCCAATTCATGGCCAAGCTGTTCGCCCAAGAGGTGCCGGAAATCTACGACGGTATCGTCGAGGTCAAGGCCGTGGCGCGCGACCCGGGTTCGCGGGCCAAGATCGCGGTCATCTCGCGCGATTCGTCGGTCGATCCGGTCGGCGCCTGCGTCGGTATGCGGGGGTCGCGCGTGCAGGCGGTGGTCAACGAGCTGCAAGGCGAGAAGATCGACATCATACCGTGGTCGCCGGACGTAGCGACCTTCGTGGTCAACGCGCTGGCGCCCGCTGAAGTCGCCAAAGTCGTGCTCGATGAGGATCGCGAGCGCATCTCGGTGGTGGTTCCGGACCAGCAGCTGTCGCTCGCGATCGGAAGGCGCGGCCAGAACGTGAGGCTCGCCTCGCAGCTGACCGGATGGGACATCGACATCCTCACCGAGCAGGAAGAATCGGAACGCCGGCAAGCTGAATTCGAGAAACGCACCAGGACGTTCATGGAGGCACTCAACGTCGATGAGGTGGTTGGCCAGCTGTTGGCCTCGGAGGGCTTCAATTCGATTGAAGAGCTTTCGATGGTCGACCAGAGGGATATTGCTTCGATCGAAGGCTTCGACGACGAGACCGCAAGCGAACTGCAGACCCGGGCGCACGACTATTTGGCTAAGGTTGAGGCCGAATACGATGCCAAGCGCAAGCAGCTCGGGGTTTCCGACGACCTCAAGGAGGTCCCCGGGGTCACCGGCAAGATGTTGGTGGCGCTCGGGGAAAACGGCATAAGGACGGTTGAGGATCTTGCCGGCTGCGCGACTGACGATCTCGCCGGCTGGACGGAGCGCAAGGACGGCGAAGCCTCCCGCAACCCCGGGTTCCTCGACGGCTTCGAGCTGACGCGCGAAGAATGTGAAATGATCATCATGCAGGCCCGCGTCAAAGCCGGCTGGATCACACAAGCCGAGTTCGCCGCCAAATACGCAGCTCCCCATGAGGCCGAGGCGGCCGTCGAGCAGCCGGCCTAGGTGGATGGTGACGCATGCAAAGTGCCACGACCGATACCGCAGCGGACCGCGAACCCAATGCCGCGGCAACGGCGCGTCAACGGTTGTGCATCGCGACGCGCGAGGTGCGCCCGGTCGGCGAACTCATAAGGTTCGTCGTCGGTCCGGACGGCACAGTGGTGCCGGATCTCAAGCGTCGGTTGCCTGGACGGGGTGTTTGGATCACGGCTCGCCGCCATTTTGTCGAGGAAGCGGTGCGCCGGCGTGCCTTCGGGCGCGCCTTTAAGGCCGACGTCAGGGTCTCCCATGAGCTTGCCGATGAGCTCGAGCGGCTGCTGGAGCAATCCGCGCTCAATGCCCTCTCGGTCGCCCACAAGGCAGGGCTCGTCCTCCTGGGCTTTGCAAAAATCGAAGCCGCCATCGCGGCCGCGCCGCTGGTCGCCCTCATCAGGGCGCGCGACGCAGGGGAGGACGGCGGCCGCAAACTTGCTGCCGCCTTCAGGCGCCGAACCGGCGATGCGGCGGAGGGAAAAATTGTCGACGCCTTTACGTCCGCTCAATTGGATTTGGCATTAGGCCGCCTAAATGTGGTACACGCAGCTTTGCTGGCCGGCCAGGCGAGCGAGACGTTTTGCGGACGTTGGCGGTTTGTCGAATGTTTCCGGGCTGATAACCGGGGCGATCGGGACCGCGCCTCGCGGCAGCGAAACGGCACACCAATCCAGAACCAGGATCGTAATGACTGAAACCAAGAACCCCGGCGAGAAGACCTTGACGGTCACCCCGACCAAGACGTTGACGCTCAAACGCAGCGTCGAGCAGGGGGTGGTGCGCCAAAGTTTCAGCCATGGTCGCACCAAAGCGGTTGTGGTCGAAAAGGTCAGGCGGCGGTCAGTGGGTCCTGGCGACGGCAAAACCGCCGAGGCGGCGCCGAGCTCCGGGCCGGCCGTTGCCGCGCCGCGGCGGGGAGTGGCAGGCGGCGCCGCCCCGGCCTCGGGTACCTCGGGCGGCAAACCGGCCGGCGTGGTGCTGCGTCAGCTCACCGAGGAAGAGCGCACGGCTCGGGCTCACGCGCTTGCGGAATCGAAGGTCAACGAGGCCGAGGAGCGCCGGCTCGCCGAAGAAGCGGCGCGCAGGCGGGCGGAAAAGGAAACCGCCGAGCGCGCCGAGCGCGAGGCCGCCGAGGCGCGCAAGCGCGAAGAGGAAGAGCGCCGCCGCAACGAGGAGGAAGCCAAGCGCAAGGCCGAGACCGAGGCCAAGAAGCGTTTTGGAGATGAAGAAGCCAAACCGAAGACGGTCGCGCCATCTCAGACCACGACGGCCGCGCCGGTGAGTGCGCGTCATATCGTCCAGGAAGCCGAGGAGGAGGAGGCACCGCGACCAGCCCGTCGCGGCGCCAGCGCCCGCCCGGCCCCGGCCCCCAAGCCGGTTCGAGGCGGAGCGGAGAGGCGCCGCGGGCGGCTCACGCTGGTGACCGCGCTGCAGGCCGACGAGGAGCGAGAGCGGTCAGTTGCATCGTTTCGACGCCGCACTCAGCGCCTCAAAGGTCACGCTGCCCACGAGACCAAGGAAAAACTGGTGCGGGAAGTGACGATCCCGGAGGCCATTACGATCCAGGAGCTTGCCAACCGCATGTCCGAACGCGCGGTGGACGTGATCAAGCTCTTGATGAAGCAAGGCCAGATGGCCAAGATCACCGACACGATCGATGCCGATACCGCCCAGCTGATCGCCGAGGAACTCGGTCATTCGGTAAGACGTGTTGCCGAATCGGACGTCGAAGAAGGCCTGTTCGACGAGGCCGACGATCCGGCCACGCTGCATCCGCGACCGCCGGTGGTAACCATTATGGGCCATGTCGACCACGGCAAGACCTCGCTGCTCGACGCCATCCGGGCCACCAATGTGGCGGGCGGAGAGGCGGGCGGTATCACCCAGCACATCGGCGCTTATCAGGTCATCTCGCCGACCGGCTCGAAGATCACCTTCATCGATACGCCGGGCCATGCGGCGTTCACCTCGATGCGAGCCCGCGGCGCCAGGGTCACCGACGTGGTGGTACTGGTGGTCGCAGCCGACGACGGCGTGATGCCGCAGACGGTCGAGGCGATCCAGCACGCCAAAGCCGCCAAGGTGCCGATGATCGTCGCAATCAACAAGATCGACCGACCGGATGCTAAGCCGGAGCGGGTGCGAACCGAGCTGCTGCAGCACGAGGTACAGGTCGAATCGCTCGGCGGAGAGGTGCTTGACGTCGCCGTTTCGGCCACCAAGAAGATCAACCTTGAGGCTCTATTGGAAGCAATCGGGTTGCAGGCCGAGATCCTCGATCTGCGGGCCAACCCGGATCGGCCAGCCGAAGGCACGGTGATCGAGGCGAAGCTTGACCGTGGCCGGGGCCCGGTGGCAACGGTCCTGGTGCAGCGCGGTACGCTTCGCGGCGGCGACATCGTGGTCGCCGGCGCCGAGTGGGGCCGCGTGCGGGCACTGGTGTCGGATACCGGCGAGACCGTGACCGCAGCCGGCCCCTCTACTCCCGTGGAGGTTCTTGGCTTCAACGGCACGCCGGAAGCCGGCGACCGCCTGGCGGTGGTGGACAGCGAAGCGCGTGCCCGCGAAGTCACCGAATACCGCGCCCGCCAGAAACGCGACAAGATCGCCGCCCGGGCGAGCGGCAAGCGCGGATCGCTTGAGCAGATGATGAATCAGCTCAAGACCTCCGGGCGCAAGGAGTTCCCGCTCGTCATCAAGGGCGACGTGCAGGGCTCGGTCGAAGCGATCGCGAGTGCGCTTGAGAAGCTCGGCACGCCGGAAGTCGG
>JASHRR010000180.1 GCA_030037185.1 Xanthobacteraceae bacterium
GCTACATCGTCAACCAAAATAGGCCGGTGCGGAGCCGTCGGATCACGTCGGCTGCACGAGGCCTTCTCGGCACGCGCTTGCGAGCTCACTTGCAGCCTGTTTACGCTGCTTTATGTGAACTCTGACGCCACGTCGAAAAGGCTGGCCAAGAGGCGGGAACGATCGCCGGTTCGGTCTGTTCGGCGTCTGGCACCACCGGCATCGGGGGCTCGAAGGTCGCATGCTCTCAAAGAGCCGCTCCGGAAGGTCTGCGCCCCATCGCGCGGCTTCGGGCAAACGCGGCCCAATGACCTGATGCGACAAAACGACGCCTGGGCATGCGGGCCGCACGCGCTACGAACCCCCCGGCCATATGAAGGGCCTTGCCTCGGCAATCATTGCCGCGCCCTACCTGTCAAATTCCGGCAAGGACCGCGCAACCATACAGGAGAGATTACGGTGACGATGCTTAACAGGCGTTCGCGTCTCATCACCGCCGGTGTCGAACGTTCGCCCAACCGTGCGATGCTGCGCGCGGTCGGCTTCACGGACGGCGACTTCGACAAGCCAATCATCGGCGTGGCGAACGGTCACTCGACGATGAACCCCTGCAATGCAGGTATCCAACCTCTCGTCGAACGTGCGGTGGCGGCGCTCAATAAAGCCGGGGCCATGCCGCAGGTGTTCGGGTTTCCGACAGTCACCGATGGCATTGGAATGGGCACGGAGGGCATGAAGTATTCCCTGGTGTCGCGCGAGGTCATCGCTGACGCTATCGAAGTGGCCGTGAACGGCCAACGCATGGACGGCGTCGTTGCGGTCGGCGGCTGCGACAAAAACATGCCGGGAAGCATGATGGCCATGGCGCGGATGAACGTGCCCGCGATCTTCGTATACGCCGGCACCATCAAACCGGGTTTCTGGAAGGGAGAGAAGCTCACCATCGTCAGCCCGTTTGAAGCAGTGGGCGCATTCACGGCCGGCAAGATGTCGAAAGAGGACTTCGAGGGCATCGAGAAGAACGCCTGCCCGTCAGTGGGAGCCTGCGGCGGCCAGTACACGGCTAACACCATGTCTTCCTCCTTCGAAGCGCTCGGCATGAGCCTGCTCGGCTCCTCGCAGATGGCATCCCCTGACGAGGAAAAAGCCGACTCCGCTGCCGAGTCCGCGCGCGTCCTGGTCGAGGCGGTGCGCAATGACCTCAAGCCGCGCGATATCATCACCAGAAAGTCGATCGAAAACGCTGTCGCGCTTGTGATGGCAACTGGCGGCTCGACCAATGCGGTACTTCATTATCTTGCGATCGCCAGTGCGGCCGGCGTGAGATGGACGATCGATGACTTCGAGCGCGTGCGGCGGAAAGTACCGGTGCTCTGTAATCTCAAACCCTCAGGCCCGTACGTGGCAACCGATTTCCATGCAGCGGGAGGGGTGCAGCAGGTGCTCAAGATGCTGCTCGTGAACGGCGTCCTCCATGGCGAGTGTATGACGATCCACGGCAAGACCATGGGCGAGATGCTCGAAGGCATTGCCGACGCGCCGCGCACAGATCAAGACGTGATCCGCCCGTGGTCCGATCCCGTGTACAAGCAAGGGCACCTCGCTATTTTGAAGGGGAATCTCTCGCCTGAGGGCTGCGTTGCCAAGATCACCGGGCTGAAGCAGACTTCGATCACCGGCCCTGCGCGCGTGTTCAACTCCGAACCCGAATGCCTCAAAGCGATTGTGGCCAGGAAGATCAAGTCCGGCGACGTCGTGGTCATCCGCTATGAGGGCCCGAAGGGCGGGCCCGGCATGCAGGAAATGCTGGCGCCAACCTCGGCCCTCATCGGGCAGGGCCTTGGCGCATCAGTCGGCCTCCTCACCGACGGGCGCTTTTCGGGCGGTACCTGGGGCCTGGTCGTTGGACATGTCGCGCCGGAGGCCTACGAAGGTGGAGTGATCGCCCTGGTCGAAGAAGGCGATTCGATCACCATCGATGCCAAGAAACGCCTTATCCAGCTCAATGTCCCGGCGAAGGAGCTGGCCCGGCGGAGGAAGCAATGGCGCGCGCCAAAGCCTCGCTACGCCACCGGCGTTCTGGCAAAATATATGAGGCTGGTTTCAAGCGCCAGCCGCGGGGCAATTACTGATCGATAAGACGTCGAGGACCAGCTCAAGCGGTCGACCGGCCGACGGTCCCCCAACGCATTGCCGGTGGCGACCAAATTCCGGGCGCCGTGAGCATCGCTGCAGTGTGCCGCGCCTAAGCGAGCGAAAACCGCTATGGCGTTTGTCCGTTAGACGATCTTGGTTGGCGTTACACGCGGCCGAGCCCATGTTGTGCGAGACCAAGGTCCAACCGGAGGTGAACATGATATTTTACCGGCGAGATTTGTTTCTGTTGATGACATTGGCGTCAGCTGTTTCGCCCGCCTACGGACAAGCGGTTGCGCCGTCCTCAGAGGTGGCCGCTGGCGGTTCGCAAAATGCCCCGTCAATCCCGGATTTCTCCGGCGTGTGGCATCGCTGGTTACGTCCTGGCTTCGGCCCCCCGGCCTCGGGGCCCGGTCCGGTGACAAACCGCTCGCGCGTTAGAGGCGTCAGCGACTATAACCAGCTTGTAGGTGATTACACCAATCCAATTCTCACCCGCCAAGCGGCGGCGGTGGTGAAGGAACACGGCGACCTCTCACTGAAGGGCGTGGGATATCCGACGCCCAGCAACCAGTGTTGGCCCGATGGCGTGCCCTACATTTTCTGGCAATATGGAATGCAGATGCTGCAGGAGCAGGACAAGGTCACAATCCTCTATCTGCAGGATCATCAATTCCGGCAAGTGCGCCTGAACCAGCCGCATCCGACGCACATTGCCCCCTCATGGTACGGCGATTCGGTCGGCCATTACGAAGGCAACACGCTAGTTATCGACACCGTGGGGGTCAAAATCGGCCGGTTCTCCATGGCCGATATGTACGGCACGCCGTACAGTGCGTCTCTGCACGTGGTAGAACGCTATCAACTGCTTGATTATGAGGCCGCCAAGGACGCAATCGACAGGGACGCAAAAATAAACCAACGCTACCCGCCGGGCGTCAATCCGATCGACTTCGATCCCAATTATCGCGGCAAGCACCTTCAGCTTCAGATTACTGTCGAGGACCGAGACGTCTTCACGACGCCGTGGTCCGCTTATGTGACGTATGGACGCCCGCTCGGCGAATGGGTGGAGTATGTCTGTGCCCAGAACCTGCTTAAGTACAATACCGAAAATGAACCGGCAGTACCGACTGCAGACAAGCCCGATTTCTGAAATCAGGATCGCGGCGCCCGTCCCGCTTGACTTCTCATAACAGACGTTCTCGATAGTTATTTTCGCGAGTGCCAGAAGAGATCGAGGACAACGGTGCCTCCAAGTCGAGCTGATCGCCGTCTTGGCGGCGACGGCGTGGGGGGCGTTCGTGAGCTTCACTGGCACCAGCAAGCAGGATGGGCCGTCATGACTTACGGAAACTGCCCGCGTGACAGTTCTGGACCAGCATGGACGTCCGGAGGTGGCCGACGTGAAGGAGGCAGACCTCCGGGACTTCCCGGCAGGCCTGCCCGCATTCATTACCGGGCTTGGACCCGATGGCTGCGAGTTTGTCATTGCCTTTGATAACGGTGCATCGTCGGAATTCAACACTCTGTTGGTGACAGACTGGATCGCTCACGCCTGAGGTGCTGGCCAGGAATTTCGCATGCCCGCGCAGGCGTCAGACATATTCCCGTGCACAATAGATGGATTTATCAAAGCAATATTCCGGCACCGCCGCTTTGGCTGGCGCACAGTCCGATCGAGATGGTCGCCGAGACGCTGAACCTTGATCCGTCGGTAATCACTCAATTTCCCAACAACGGGCCGGACTCGATTTAATCCTGAGCGCGTTAGACAAGTCGCGATGCCGATTGTTTGCGCCCCCACAATGCGGATGACGGGTCGGAATGCTGGGTGCCGGGAGCCTCACGACTTCGGCTTGCCCGACGCCGGGCTCGCGGGACAAACCTGCAGGTGCAGGCGCGCGAGCAACGCCATATGAGTGACCCGGACCGTGATCTCAATCAATCCAGCCTCGCAGCCGATCGTCTTACCATCGAGCCGCCATCCCAAAGCGACCACCTCGATATTCCGACGCATTCGTGCCTCGCAGGCTGGCGTCTTTGATGGCGAACCGGGGGTCAACACAATCGATAAGCCGAAATCAGAGGCAGGTGAGCGCACCCGTGCCTTTGCCGCCGATCGCGCACGAAAGCGTGAGTGGGAGGTTGGCTTGTCCCAAGGTTCCGCTCGGCCAGGGTTCCCGAGCGTCGCCGGCAACATCGCGTACCGCAACAATATCGCCGCCCGACCTATGTCCCGCGCAGCTTGCCGCGGGGTCCTCTGCCAGAATGGCGGGCCGAAAGGCGGGGCCTTCACGCGCTCGGCCATTTCTATGGTGTGGTTGGATCAACCGACGGGTCGATAGCGGGCTCGAACTGCCGGGTTATGCAGAACGTCTCGGCCATTCCTCGATCCGCATGACGATGGACGTCGATGGGCGCTTATTCCCGCCGGGGACACCACGCTTGGCTGCAAACAGCGAAAGCCTAGCGATGAATCCATCCATCAGATTGTTGTTCGCATTCGGCCGATGAATTGCTGATGGTTACGACAGCCACGAGGCCGCCCCGGTGCTCGTCAAGGCTGTTGGAGGCGGTTGGGCATCGGAGCCATGCAGATGGAAAAGACGACACTGGCGTCGAAAAGCTACGAGGTTGACGATTTCGCCGCAGCACAGGAGTTCTATCACGTCAACGGCTGGACCGACGGCCTGCCGGTGGTGCCCCCGACCGCTGCCGCGGTCGGGGCCTGCCTGGAATGGGCGTTGATGCCGCCGGGCCAGCTGCTCGGCATCGAGCCGGTTCGTGCCCAACCGATCACCGCTGAGAAGCTCGCCATCAATGCCGTCATGGCCGGCTGCCTGCCGGTGCACTTTCCCGTGGTCATTGCCGCGTGGCAGGCCATGATGAAGGAGGAGTTTCTTCTGCATGGCGTGACGTCCA
>JASHRR010000181.1 GCA_030037185.1 Xanthobacteraceae bacterium
TCGAAGCCCGCGCGGATGAGACCATATGGCAGGTGGCCCGGCGGCTCGGCACCGATATTCCGCACCTGTGCTACGCGGCGGAGCCGGGCTACCGCGCCGACGGCAATTGCCGGGCCTGCATGGTGGAAATCGACGGCGAACGGGTGCTGGCAGCGAGCTGCATCCGCAAGCCCACCAACGGCATGAAGGTCAACACCGCCTCCGGCCGCGCCCGCGCTGCGCGCAACATGGTGTTCGACCTGTTGATCTCGGATCAGCCCGACCGCGCCACCGCGGCGCATGATCCGTCCTCGAAGTTCTGGTCATGGGCGGACCGTATGGGCATCTCACGGGGGCGGTTTCCCCGGCGCCATCATCCGCGGCCCGACCGCAGCCACACCGCGATGGCCGTCAATCTCGACGCCTGCATTCAGTGCAATCTGTGTGTCCGCGCCTGCCGCGAAGTCCAGGTCAACGATGTGATCGGCATGGCGGGTCGCGGCCACAGCGAAAAAATCGTGTTCGATTTCGATGACCCGATGGGCGCGAGCACCTGTGTGGCCTGCGGCGAGTGCGTGCAGGCCTGCCCGACCGGCGCGCTGATGCCGGCGACGCTGGTGGACGCCGACAATGTTCGCAGTGCCTATCCGGATCGCAACGTCGACTCGGTGTGTCCCTATTGCGGCGTCGGCTGCCAGATCACCTACCACATCAAAGACGACAAGCTTCTCTACGTGACCGGCAAGGACGGTCCTGCCAATCACAACCGGCTGTGCGTCAAGGGCCGCTTCGGGTTCGACTATGTGCACAATCCGGAGCGGCTCACCCAGCCGATGATCCGCCGGCAGGGAGTGCCGAAGCGCGTTGATGATATCGTGGATCCGCGCAATCCCTGGACCCATTTCCGGCCTGCCACATGGGAGGAGGCGCTGGAGCACGCCGCGGCGGGCCTCAGGCGCATCCGCGACCAGCGCGGCGCTCGCGCGCTCGCTGGCTTCGGGTCCGCCAAAGGCTCGAACGAGGAGGCTTATCTGTTCCAGAAGCTGGTGCGCACCGGCTTCGGCTCCAACAACGTCGATCATTGCACGCGCCTTTGCCACGCCTCTTCGGTGGCGGCGCTGATGGAAGGCATCGGCTCCGGCGCCGTGACGGCGACCTTCAACGAATGCGGCAACTCCGACGTCATCGTCGTGATCGGCGCCAATCCGACCGAAAATCACCCGGTCGCCGCGACCTTCTTCAAACAGGCGGCCAAGCGCGGCGCGAAGCTGATCGTGATGGATCCGCGCGGCCAGGCGCTCAAGCGCCACGCCACCCACATGCTGCAGTTCCGCAATGGCGCCGACGTCGCGATGCTCAACGCCCTGCTCAACGTGATCATCACCGAACAGCTCTACGACCGGCAATACGTGCAGACCTTCACCGAGGGCTTCCCGCAGCTCGCCGAGCACGTCAAAGACTTCACGCCCGAGCAGATGGCGCTGGTGTGCGGCATCGATGCCGACACCCTACGCACCGTGGCCCGCACTTATGCGCGCGCTGAGTCGGCGATCATCTTCTGGGGCATGGGCGTGTCGCAGCACACCCACGGCACCGACAATGCGCGCTGCCTGATCGCGCTGGCGCTGATCTGCGGCCATGTGGGGCGGCCCGGCACCGGCCTTCATCCGCTGCGCGGCCAGAACAATGTCCAGGGTGCCTCGGACGCCGGCCTCATCCCGATGTTCTTTCCGGATTACAAATCCGTCGAGGACCCCGATGTCCGCGCCCGCTACGAGACCGCCTGGGGCACCACCCTCGATCCAAAGCGGGGTCTGACGGTGGTCGAGATCATGGATGCGATCCATCGCGGCGAGATCACCGGCATGTACATCATGGGCGAGAACCCGGCGATGTCCGACCCCGATCTCAATCATGCCCGCGAGGCGCTGGCCCATCTCGATCATCTGGTGGTCCAGGATCTGTTCCTCACCGAGACCGCCCAATATGCGGACGTGTTCCTGCCGGCATCAGCTTGGCCCGAGAAGGACGGGACGGTGACCAACACCAACCGCCAGGTCCAGATGGGCCGGCAGGCGCTGCCGTTGCCGGGTGACGCCAAGGTTGACTGGTGGATCATCCAGGAGATCGCACGCCGCATCGGCCTGGACTGGAACTATGGCCATCCGGGCGAGGTCTATACCGAGATGGCATCGCTGATGCCCTCGCTCGACAATATTTCGTGGGATCGCGTCGAGCGCGAGGATGCCGCCACCTATCCGTGCGACGCGCCGGACCAGCCGGGCCACGATGTGGTGTTCGACGAGGGCTTTCCGCGCCCGGGAGGCTTTGGAAGGCTGGTGGCGGCAAAACTCTCGCCGCCGAACGAGATGCCCGATGCGGAATTCCCCATGGTGCTCACCACCGGGCGCCAGCTCGAGCATTGGCACACCGGCGCCATGACGCGCCGCGCCAGCGTGCTCGACGCGCTGGAGCCTGCGGCCGTGGCGTCCCTGTCGCGCGGCGAGATCGCGCGCCTCAACATCGCGCCGGGCGATATGGTGCGGGTCAGTACACGGCGCGGCACGGTCGAACTTGCTGCCCGCCAGGACGACGCGATCCCGGATGGCGTGGTGTTCATCCCGTTTGCCTATGTCGAGGCGGCCGCCAACCTGCTGACCAATCCGGCGCTCGATCCCTTCGGGAAGATTCCCGAGTTCAAGTATTGCGCGGCCCGGGTGGAGCGGGTCGAGTTGCGGGAGGCGGCAGAGTAGGGCTGAAGCGGACATTGCTCGGGCTTGTCTCAGTCCGATCAAACCGCGCCGCCGCTTGCATTTCCGCCGCGCCGCCGCCATGGTCAGCGCCATGGATGAGCGAACGCAACCGCCTGTGCGAACCCCCTTCCTCGCCCGCTGCCTGTCCGGCGCCGTGCGCCAGGATTGGAGCCGGGCCGAGATAGCGGCGCTGTTCGAGCTCGCGTTTCCGGACCTCATCTTTCACGCCCAGCGCATTCACCGGCAGCAGTTCGATCCGCGGCAGGTCCAGATCTCAACTTTGCTGTCGATCAAAACCGGCGGTTGCCCGGAAGACTGCGCCTACTGCCCGCAGAGCGCGCATTACCACACCGGCCTCGAGGCCAAGAAATTGATGCAGGTCGCAGCGGTGGTGGAGGAGGCCCGCACCGCCAAGGCTGCGGGCGCGAGCAGGTTTTGCATGGGGGCAGCCTGGCGCTCGCCCAAGGAGCGCGATCTCGATGAGGTCTGCGCCATGGTGGAGGGCGTGCGTGCGCTCGGGCTGGAGACCTGTGCGACACTCGGCATGCTCACGGCCGCGCAGGCCGCCCGCCTCAAGGGGGCCGGCCTCCACTACTACAATCACAATCTCGATACCTCGCCGGAGTTCTACGGCGAGATCATTTCGACCCGCACCTATCAGGATCGGCTCGCCACCCTCGAACACGTCCGCGCCGCGGGCATTCGCGTGTGCTGCGGCGGCATTGTCGGCTTGGGAGAGGGACGCCATGATCGCGTCGGCATGATCGCCACGCTGGCGAGCCTCCCGGCACATCCGGAATCGGTACCGATCAACCTGTTGGTCCGGGTCGAGGGCACCCCGCTGGCAGCCAGGCAATTGCTCGATCCGCTCGAGTTCGTGCGCACCGTCGCGGTTGCCCGCATCGCCATGCCGGCGTCGGTGGTGCGGCTTTCCGCGGGGCGTGAGGGCATGACTGAGGAGACGCAGGCGCTGTGCTTCCTCGCCGGCGCGAACGCGATCTTCTATGGCCCGAAGCTGCTTACCACGCCGAACTGCGAGCGTGGGCGCGATGGCGAGCTGATGGAAAAGCTCGGCCTCGTGCCGATGCAGTGACAGGGGTTAGCCTAAGTTGGGTTAGCGTTTGCCGCCTCACGCCGCCTTGCGGCTGACGAGGAATGCACCCATGCGATCGAGCGCCTTGAGGATGTTCGCGGTCGAGTTGGCATAGGAGAGCCGCACGTAGCCCTCGCCGAGAATGCCGAAGTCGGGTCCTCCGATGATGGCGACGCCGGCGTCCTCCAGCAGGGACGAGGCGAGCGACTTCGCCTTCCATCCGGTGCGACTGACATTGGGGAATGCGTAGAAGGCGCCCTTCGGGGTGGCGCAGGAGATGCCCGGCAGGCGGTTGAGCCCATCAACCACCACCCTGCGCCGGCGATCGAATTCCGCCACCATCCGGTGGACTTCGTCCTGGGGGCCGGTGAGCGCGGCGAGACCCGCATACTGGGCGGAGGCATTGACGCAGGAATAGAGGTTGACGGCGAGCTTGCGGGCGTAGTCGCAGAGCTTGCCGGGCCACACCGCATAGCCGAGCCGCCAGCCTGTCATCGCATAGGTCTTGGACCAGCCGTTGAGCAGGATCAGCCGGTCGCGGATCGACGGATAGGAGAGCAGGCAGACATGCGTCTCGCCGTCATAGACCATGTGATCGTAGATTTCGTCGGACAGCACCGCAACGTCGGGATGCCGTTCGAGACCGGCCACCAGCTTGTCGACTTCGGCCTTCGGGGTTACCCCGCCGGTCGGGTTGGCGGGCGAGTTGAGGATCAACAGCCTGGTCTGCGGCGTGATCAGGGCCAACGTCTCTTCGGCCGAGAACGCAAAGCCGTTCTCTTCGCGGATCGGTACCGGGATCGGCCGCGCCCCGGTGTATTCGATCATCGAGCGATAGATCGGGAAGCCGGGGTCCGGATAGAGGATATCGGCGCCGGCCTCGCCGAACATCAGAATCGACATGAACATGGTCGGCTTGCCGCCCGGCATGATCATCACCGCCTCGGGCGATACCCTGACGGCGAATCGCTGGTGGAGATCAGCCGCCACGGCCTCACGCACGGCCAGGATGCCGCTTGCCGGAGTGTAGCCGTGATGGCCGTCGCGCAGCGCCTTGACGGCGGCTTCGACGATGTGGTCAGGCGTGCGAAAATCCGGCTGGCCGATCCCCAGATTGATGATATCGCGGCCCTCGGCGGCAAGCTCGGTGGCACGCGCCAGCACCGCGAACGCGTTTTCCTCGCCGATCCGATCGAACGCCGCGATGGTGCGAAGCATGATCCGTTCTCCCGAGCCGTGGCCGGACTTGTCCGGGCCACTTGTTTTGCTGCTGCCATAAACACTCCTGGTCGCCGGGACAAGCGACAAGCCGGGCAATCGCGCTGCGGCAGAGACGGTTGCGTTGCGCCCTTGGGGCCTTAACCGCATGCGGATGCATGGATGGTCCTTGGCTCAACTTCGCCAGTTGCCTGCAAGGCGACGCTGCAAAGGCATCCCGATTGTCCCCGCCGATCCATGCAACACCAGGCCTGTCTTTAGAAGGCGGCTCGATCCGCAAGGACAATCGTAAAACTCAACTCCCCGGTGTCGATTGCGGCTTACGGCTGCTACTGACTTGGTTGGTGTCTGCGCGGGTATGAGGCACAGAGATGCCGACCTTGTGAAGGCTGGGGCAACGGCCCCCGCCAGCCTTTGGGTGCGAGGATGGGTTGCCTCAGTGCTCCAACCCCGTAGGCACTTCCTTCTCCTCGCTTGTGAGCTTGATACCAGCCGCCAGCGCCATGGTCTCCATCAATGCGGCGAAATCCTTGGCGAGATAGGCGTCCGGATCGGACTTGAGGGTGGCGGCGCCGAAATGGGCCTGTAGCATTTCTCGCGTTGCGGCCGTCACCGGCATCGGGACGTCCATCTCGCGGCCGAGCTCAAGGCCGAGGTCGAGGTCCTTGCGCAAAAGCTCCGGCGTGAAGGTCGTCGTCCAGTCGAGATTGACCAAGGCGGGCGACTTGTATGCGGTGAACATCGAGCCCATCACGCTGTTGTTGAGGAACGCCAGGAAGGCATGGCGCGGCACGCCCATCTTGTTGGTGAGGAGCGTGATCTCGATCAGATTTTCGATGACTACGCCGAGCATGACGTTGTGGGCGATCTTGCAGATGCGAGCGAGTTCGCCCTCGCCCACGTAGGAGACGCCGCGCGGGGCGAACACCTTGACCATCGGTTCGACCACGCCAAACGCGGCTTTGGGACCCGACGCCACCGCCGAAAGCTTTCCGGCGTTGATGACCTTGGCATTGCCGCTCACCGGACAGCAGATGTATTGGGCGCCGCGCCGGCCGAGTTCCTTGCGAAGGTCAGCCGACTCCGCAACCGCGATCGTCGAGCAGTCAATGAAGATCGGCGGTATCTTGTCGGCGGTGCCGGCGCCGTTTGGACCAAAATACACCTGTTCGAGGTCCTTGCCGGTCGATACGATGGAGAACAACACGTCGACACCGGCGAGATCGCTTGGCCTGTCGACGATCTTGCCGCCGCATTTGGCGAGCGGCTCGGCCTTGACCCGCGTGCGGTTGAAGATCGAGACGTCGTAGCCCGCCTTCAGCAGCCGCTCGGCCATCGGAAAGCCCATGCGGCCCATCCCGATCCAGCCGATCTTGTGTGCCCCATCCGGCATGCCGGTTCCTCCTTTGAACTCGATTGACGGCCGTTGATGCGATCTGCTCATGCACCGCGAGCGATTGCGCCAACCGCGGTTGCGGTAACACCGACTTACCCTGGTTGGGAAGCAAAATCTCGTTGAAATGGCGGGATTTGGCGCGGCAGCCGCAACCCCGTGAGCCGCTCGAGGAAGCAGCAGGGGAGTCCACGGCGTCAGGTATTTCGCGAGCGCGGTGCGGGGAATCTTGAGGTAGGGCGCAACTTGTTCTTGCTTGAGCCCCAAATATTTCCGCGCTTCGCGCGAAGGGCTCGCCGAGCCGCTCACCGCCGAACGTCTGTTCGGCTGGCACGCCGCGTCGTTTCCGACCGGACGGGGCGGCATGCGCAAGATCACCGTCGCCAACTGGCGCACCGAAGAAAGCCGATGCAGGTCGTCTCCGGCCGGCTCGGCCGCGAGCCTGTGCATTACGCGGCGCCGTGGCGTCGAAGCTCGATCGAAAGATGCGTGCATTCCTCGCGTGGTTTAACGGCGATGCTGGGGTATCGACCCGGTGCTCAAAGCTGGTATCGCGCATCTGTGGTCGGTCACGATCCATCCGTTCGAAGACGGCAATGGCCGCATCGCGCGCGCCATCGCCGACCAGCAGCTGGCGCGTTTCAGAAAAAAGTGCGCAGCGCTTCTACAGCATGTCCGCCCAAATCCGGCAGGAGCGCAAGGCCTACGACGACATTTTGGAGGCGACGCACAAAGGCGATCTCGACATCAGCCCCTCGCTCGAACGGCTTGTGGCATGCCTCGGCCGTGCGATCGAGGGTGCCGAGTTGATTCTGGGGTGCTGCTCAAGGCGCTGTTTCTCGACAATTGCCTGAAGGCCAATCGTTTAGCGAGCGGCAGCGCAAAGTTCTCGATCGCATGCTCGACGGCTTTGAGGGGAAGCTCGTCCAAATGGGCGACGCTGACCGAATGCTCCCAAGATACGGCGTCGCGCGACATCGACGATCTGCTCAAGCGCAACATCCTGGTCAAGGACGCTGCCGGAGGCCGCAGCACAAGCTATTTGCTGGCGCCTATGAAATAGCCGCGAACGGCGGCTCGCGGCCAGTGCGCGTCGCACGACGGCCTATGCTGCCCGTCAGCGGCCTAACGAGACGCAACCGCTCGACCGGGACGGCGATCGGGGCGCTGCACTCCTGCTGGTGATCGTGAGTGACAGCGCCGGGACAGCGCTCAACGGCAGCTTGCCTCGCCGCGTCGATTAGGCGAAAGTCGCGCCCGCTTTTTTTGACGGGCACGGCCTGTCCGAAAAATGACCTGCGAGGGACGGGGAGGACCGAATTGGCTAGCAATGCACCGGGAAAAAGCGCGCCTGAAAGCGAATGCCGGAATTTCAGGCTGCTCGCCCATCATGAATTGGCAGGTTTCGGCGGCATGGGTGAGGGCATGGCGATCCAGGTCGCCAAGGACGGGCGGCGCATCATGTGGCTCGCGCACGAGAGCGCGCCGAAGAACTTCACCGCCGTCGACGTCTCCGATCCGCGCAGTCCGAAGCTGGTGGTGCAGACGGACTTGCCGCAAAGCTTCATGCGGTCAAACTCGCTGGAACTGGTAGGTGACATCATGGCCGTCGCCTACCAGACGCACAAGGTCGGCCAGAAGCCGGCCGGCTTCGAGCTGTTCGACATTTCGGTGCCGGAAAAACCGCAGTCGATCGCCTATGTCGATGCCTCCGGGGAGACATCGCGCGGCGTCCACCAGCTGTGGTTCTGCGACGGCGAGTATGTACATCTGGCGGCTGGCGCGCCCGACTTCAGGCCAACCCATCCGCAGGACGACCAGTTCTATCGCATCTTCGACGTCCGCAACCCGTCGAAGCCGACGGAGGTCGGGCGATGGTGGCTGCCCGGAACGCGCGAGGGCGACAGCGTGCCGCCGCCGCCGCGCCATCAGCCGCCGCTCCTCGACCGCGGTTTTCGTGCGCACAACACCAATGTCTATCCGCAGCGGCCCGACCGCTGCTATCTCGGCTATATCGATGCCGGGATGTTGGTGTTGGACATTTCCGACAAGGGGCACCCCAAGCCGATCTGCCAGTGGGACAACTCGCCGCCCTATACGGGCTTCACCCACACGGTGCTGCCGATGTTC
Organism: Xanthobacteraceae bacterium; assembly: GCA_030037185.1. Next base: position 8,567 of record JASHRR010000181.1, read on the forward strand.
AATCGCGGTCTGCTGGTGGTCACCGACGAGTCGACGAGCGACGGCGCTGCGGATTGGCCGAAACTTATTTGGATCCTCGACGCCCGTGACGAAAGGCGTCCGGTGCCGATCGCCACCTGCCCGATGCCGCCGGTCGATCCCTACAAGAGCCGCGGCGGCCGGTTCGGCGCGCACAACATCCATGAGAACACGCCATCGCCCTACGCGTGGCACTCCGAAGACGTCGTCATCGGCACGTTGTTCAACGGCGGCCTGCGCGCCTACGACATCACCAATCCCTACCAGCCCAGAGAGGTCGCAGCCTTCGTGCCGCCGGCTCCGGCGAGATCGCCGGTCGGCGCGATACAGCTCAACGACTGCTTTGTGGACGAGCGCAAGATCGTCTACACGGTCGATCGCTTCAGCGGCGGGCTCTACATCCTGGAGATGGATTTCTAGCCGGGCGACATGGGTCGAAGGGCAGGGGCTAAATGCGCAATGCCGCCCATGCGCACCGCAGTGGCAATGCGCCTGAAATCCTCAACAAGGCGGCAGCAGCGCGACATTGCGGCCCCTGTAGGATTTTCTATCGTAACGGACGCGTTGCGGTTTCACCGAGGCGCGATCACGGGGGTGATCTGGCGGCGTGCCATCGGTGGGTCCCCCGAATCGGACCACCGCGTTGAATCTCAAGTCAATGGGGTTTTAACCTAGTGCCGATCGCGCCCTGCGATCTCGGCCTGCCACGGGGCAACCCGCCGCTCGATCACGCCGATCAGGCCGTTGAGGCCGATCGCCATCACCATCAGCACCACGATCGGCACGAACATGGTGGCGGTGTCGAAATTGTTGGCCGAGTTGATGATGATGGCGCCAAGCCCCGAGATGGTGGTGAAGAACTCCGCAATCACCATCGCCACCACCGCACGGCCGACCGCGAGACGGATTCCGGCCATGATGTAGGGCAGCGTCGCCGGCAGAATAATCCGGCGCAGGATGACGATGTTGGGTGCCACGAATGACTTGCCGACTTCGATCAGGCCTTTCGGCACCGCGGTGACCCCGAGCCAGGTGTTGATGCAGATCGGGAACACCGACATCAGAAACACCACGGCGGCTTTCACCGCGAAGCCTAGTCCAAGCCACAGCACCAAAAGCGGCACCAGCGCCACCAGCGGCATCGCGTAGCCGGCCGTCACGTAGATGCCGAGTGCCGCTTCGGCGACACGGTAGCGGCCGATCAGCAGGCCGAGCGGGACGCCCAACAGAATCGCCAGCCCATAGCCGACCACGAAAGGCCGAAGGCTCTCCGACATCGCAGCCGGCAGCTTGCCGGACTGAACGAGGTCGAAGAACGCCACGGCAATCGCGCTCGGGTAGGAACCGAACACCGGATTGATGTCGCGGCCGAACCATTCCCACAGCAAAGTGAGGATGGCAACTGAAGACAGCGTGATGACCCATTGCGGTACGCCGCGGCGGGCCTTGGCGGCGTCGCGGTCTGGCGTTTCAATCCTGCTGTCGAGGATTTGCGTCATCGGCGTTCGTTCTGGTTAGCGCGCGTTGCGATCATATTGAGAACCATGTTGGCCGGCTTGCCCGCGTTCGTCGCGGGGGGACCTGCGTGTTGATCTCAATCGACGCGCCCGACAACCGGTCAATGCACTGTGGAGGTGTCGGGCGCAGCATGCAGCGCCTGCCACACGTGATAGCGGGTGTCGGCAAATTCCCGGGTGCCGCGCGCGAGTCCGAGATCGCCGCGCGGCCGTGGCAGCGGCACCTCCAGCACTTCCTGGATGCGGCCGTCGCGCATGATGACGATGCGGTCGGCGATCAGCACGGCCTCATCGAGATCGTGGGTGACGAACAGGATGGTCTTACCGGTGCGGGCATGAATCTGCAGCAGTTCATCCTGCATGGTCTCGCGGGTTTGGGCGTCGAGCGCCCCGAATGGCTCATCCATCAGGAGGACCTTGGGATCGATAGCGAGCGCGCGGGCAATGCCGACGCGCTGCTGCATGCCGCCGGACAGTTGATGGGGGCGGCGATTCCTGGACGCGCCAAGGCCGACGAGATCGAGGTATCTTTCTGCGGTGGAGCGCAGCGCGACGCCGTGCGCACCTTTCATTTCGAGGCCGAACATCACGTTCTCAATCGCCGTCAACCAGGGCAGGAGCTCGGCATGCTGGAACACCATGCCGCGATCATGACCGCAGCCCTTGACCTCGCGTCCGTCCACCGTCACCCGGCCGGAGGTGGCAAATTCGAGACCCATGGCGATGCGCAGGGCGGTGGTCTTGCCGCAGCCGGACGGCCCGATCAGGGAGACGATTTCGCCGTCCGCTACCGTGAAGCTCACCCGCGACAGCGCCTGCACGGTCTGCGTTTCGTTGCCGACCTGCAGCACGAAGCGCTTGGAGACGTCGATCAGGCTCACTTCCCCCATCGCCTTCACTTCCCCCCCGCCAGCAGCGCGAGCGCCTCTTGCCGAGCACCTGGGTCGATCATCTTTTCAATATCAGCCGGCCGCGCCAGCGTGCCGGCGCTGACGAGCTGCTTGTGCATGAATTCAAGCTTGTCGAGCGGGAGCGGCAGTTCGGTTCCGATCACATTCCTGCGCGCTGCCTCGTCGAACACGAAGGCGGGCCGCGGATCGTCCGCCTTGGCGCCGGTGATCTCACCGGCAACGCGTATGGTGTCGTCGCGATGGCTCATCGCAAAGCGCAGCGCTTCGATCTCTGCTGCCAGGAAGGCGACCGCATCGCGATGGCGTTCGCGCAGCGTTTTGCCGGTCATCTGCAGGCAGCCGCGAAGAAAATCGGGCATCGCCTCGGCCGCCGGCATGAGATCACGGATGCTGTCGGTCGGGGAAATCGGCACGTACTCGTTGGAGATGACAGCGCCGTCGACCGCGCCCGCCATCAGGGCCTTGTAGCGGTCCGAGTCCGACCCCATCGCGGCGAACCGGACTTGTCCGGCCGCAATACCGGCTTTCTGGAACACCGCCCTGGCAAAAATCTCCGGAAAGCTGCCGGGCGTCGACACCGCAACCGACTTGCCTTTGAGATCGGCCAGGGAGGCGATGCCGGCACGCACATAGATGCCGTGAGGCGCCGCCAGCCAGTTGCAGCCGACGATCTTGACGTCCGCGCCACGCGCGGCCGCCGCCATGGCGCCGCCGGCACCGCCTTCGTAGCTGTCGAGTTCGCCGGCGAGCAGCGCCTTGAGTGCGATCACGTCGGTCTTGAGCTGGACAAAATCGAGCTTGAGGCCGAGCTTGCCGGCGAACTCGCGCTTGCTTGCCATGTAAAGGATGCCGGCGTCGCTCTTGGCCTCGATGATGCCGTGGCGCCACGTCTTGTGGTCTTGGGCCGACGCGCCCGCCGCGACGCCCACCACCGTCGCCACCGTGGCGGAAAATCGCACCACCCGTGAGCACCTGGCGTGTGCCATTTGTGCAACTCCGTCATTGCCTCGCGTATCGCTCGGCCCATTTAACGGCCCCAGGCGGGCCGGCACAAGGTCGGATCACCGGCCGCCCCGGCCGCCCGTGACGGTTTTTGCGCGCCGTGCCACCCGGTTTTCATCCGGCAACGATTCGATTACTCTGCCACACCGTGCCATCGTGGGAAGGAAACATCATGGCCCAGAAATTCGTCCTCAATGTCAACGGCAAGGACCACACGGTCGATGCCGATCCGGACATGCCGCTGCTGTACGCGCTGCGTAACGACATCGGCCTGAACAATCCCCATTTCGGCTGCGGCCTGGCGCAATGCGGCGCGTGCACGGTCCATCTCGATGGCCAGGCGATCCGCTCCTGCGTGACGCCGGTTTCGGCGGTCGGCAATGGTCGGGTGGTGACGCTCGCCGGCCTCGGCACGCCCGAGAAGCCCCATCCGCTGCAGACCGCCTACGTGGAGGAGCAGGTACCGCAGTGCGGCTACTGCATCAACGGCTGGATCATGACGGCCGCTGCCTTCCTGAACGAAAAGAAGAAGCCGACCGAGGCGGACATCAAGGCGGCGCTCGAGGGTTTGAAATGCCGTTGCGGTACCCACATGGGCATCCTGCGCGCGGTCAAGCGCGCCGCCGAGATGATGGGTTGAGGGAGGACGCCATGACGAAATTTGAACCTGCCGCCGTCTCCCGCCGCGCCATGCTCAGGTCGGGCGGCGCGCTCGTCGTCTCGATCGGCATGCCGGTCAGCATCGATGTGGTGCTGGCGGTGAGTGAAGCGCACGCCCAAGCGGCGGGCCAATTTGCGCTGGCGGTCAAGCCACCGCTGACGCCGGACCAGCTTTCATCCTACATCGCCGTCAACGCCAATGGCACTGTCGCGGCCTATTTCGGCAAGATGGACATGGGCCACGGCCTGCATGCGGCGATCGGCCAGATGATTGCCGAAGAGCTCGACGTCCCGTTCGGCGCCGTGAAGGTCTACATGGGCGATACCGCCACCAGCGTTCATCAGGGCGGCGCATCGGGCTCGACGGGCATTCAGCTGGGCGGCAAGCAGATGCGCATGGCGGCGGCCGAAGCGCGCCGGGTGCTGGTCGAGATGGCAGCCGACCGGCTGCTTGTGCCGGTGGACCAGCTCACCGTGGCCGATGGCGTTGTGCAGTCGACAGCCGATCGCGCCAAGAGGGTGTCCTATGGGGAGCTGATCGGCGGACGCTATTTCAACGTCCCGCTGGCGTGGAACAAGCAATACGGCAACGCGCTTTATGCCCCCGGCAAGGCGCAGCCGAAGAAGCCGAGCGAGTACAAAATCGTCGGCAGGCCGATCAGGCGCGAGGACGTGGCGCCGAAGGTGTTCGCGCAGGAGGACTTCTGCACCGACGTCAAGCTGCCCGGCATGGTGCATGGGCGCATGCTGCGTCCGCCGGTCGCCGGCAGCGTGCCGGTGGCGATCGACGACAGCTCCATCAAGGACATCCCGGGTGCGCGGGTGGTGTGGGAGAAAGGCTTCCTCGGGGTGGTGGCGGATCGCGAATGGGATGCCATCCAGGCTATGCAGAAGCTCAAGGTGGCATGGTCGCAGGCGGCCCCGCCGTTCCCGCCCCAGGCGTCGCTGTATGATCACATCGGCAAGTCGGCGGTGCGCAAACGCGTGGTCGAAAAAGAGAACGGCAATGTAGACGCCGCTTTCACGTCTGCCGCCAAGGTGATCGAGGCGGAGTATGAGTGGCCGTTCCAGTCGCATGCCGGGATGGGGCCCGCCTGCGCGCTGGTGGAGGTCAAGGACGGCTTTGCGACATGTTACACCGGCAGCCAGAAGTCCCACTTCGTCCAGGCCGGTATCGCGGCCACGCTCGCACTGCCGCTGGAAAAGGTTCATGTCGTGTGGATGACGGGCCCGGGCAGTTACGGCCGCAACGACGCCGACGACTGCGCCATGGATGCCGCGGTGCTGTCCAAGGCGGTCGGCAGACCGGTGCGGCTGCAGTACATGCGCGAACAGGGAACCGGCTGGGATCCCAAGGGCCCGGCGTCGATCCATAAGGCGCGCATGGCCTTCGACGCGGCCGGCAACATCACGGCCTACGAGTTCACCAGCAAGGGCTTCTCGCGGATCGACGTCGACACCAACGGCGGCAAGCCGCAGGATACGCTGGCAGGCCAAACCCGCGGCGTCGAATTGCATTCCGGCGACGGCTTCGGCGTGCCGGCCGAGTCCTATGAGTTCGCCAACAAGCGGCTCGCCTGGGAGACCATTGCGCCCCTGCTCGACCGCGCTTCGCCGCTGCGCTCATCGCACTTGCGCGACCCGGTCGGCCCGCAGATCCATTTCGCAAGCGAATCCTTCATGGACGAGGTAGCAGCAGCGCTTGATCTCGACCCGATCGAGTTCCGGCTCAGGCACCTCAAGGAGGCACGCGACATCGCCGTCATCAAGGCGGCGGCCGAGAAGTTCGGCTGGCAGCCCCGTCGCTCGCCGCAGCGCCAGACCGGCGTGAAGGTGAGCGGCCGCGGCATCGCCTATGCGCAGCGCAACGGCACGCGCGTGGCGGTGATCGCCGAGGTCGAGGTGGATCGCTCATCCGGCAAGATCTATGCGCGGCGCTTTGTGGTCGCTCATGACTGCGGTCAGATCATCAACCCGGACGGCCTTGCCAAGTGCATTGAGGGCAACATCGTGCAGGGCATCAGCCGCACCCTGTGGGAGGAGGTCAAGTTCAGCGATAAGGCGGTCACCACGGTGGACTGGATCAGCTACCCGATCCTCGACATCACTGAGACGCCCTCGAGCATCGAGACGGTGCTGATCGACCATCCGGAAATCGCGCCGTCGGGCGCCGGCGAGCCGTCGATCCGGCCGGTCGCCGCCGCAATCGCCAACGCGATCTTCGATGCCACGGGCGTGCGCATGCGCCGGGTGCCGTTCTCCCCCGACCGCGTCAAGCAGGCAATGGCCTGATCGCTCACGCCGCACCACGCAAACAGGGCCGGCCCTGCAGGCCGGCCCTTTCATTAATGCCGAGCATCTTGCAGGTGGAACTCCTCTATCGCGCGCGATGGCGGCGAAGAATGAGTGAAGCGCAAGGGCGTCGACGCGGGGCAGGCCCTCAACGAAGCGTGGAGCGGCCTGACCAGGATGGATGACGAGGCCGCGGGCAACGGAAGTCCACCAAGGGCCGGGCGGTAAATCCGGCAGGCGTCTTCGAAGGATGCCCGTTGCGTTTTGACGGCAGCGGACCGATCCGCTACAGGTCGCGCATGGCAACGCGCACGGAGGTCCCGTGCCGGGGCGGCGTCGGCCTGACAATCTGAGCCGCGCTCGACGAGGACCGCAGACCTCGGGCGCTTCCTCAACTGCGGGAGTAACGAAGGCCGCAGACCTGGCGGTTGGTCCGAAACGGGCCTTCGTTCCCCGCCCGCGCCGCGGCGGCCGGGACTCCCGGTCCCGAGCAAAAGGAGCAAAGGATGTTTGTTGGTTCAACCGAGGCAAAACCGGCTGCGCCGGTTGCTGATTTGCGCTATCGGCTCCCGCCGACAATCGCCAGCGGGAGTTTTTGATGCGAGATGGCGAGAACGGCTGTTCACGCGAAGTCGATTCTGCCGTTGTCGAGCGGGCAAGAGAAAAACTCATCGTTGCCCTCGACTATTGGGACATCAACGATGCGACCCGGCTGGTGGAGGACTTGGGTGATGAGGTTTCGTTCTACAAAGTTGGCCTTGGCCTTCAACTTGCGGGCGGCGATGCTCTCGCCAGAAGGCTGATCCAGCAAGGCAAGCGGGTTTTCCTTGATTACAAATACCTCGACATCGGAGAAACCATCAAGACCGCGGTGAGGCGGGCGGCGGAGCTGGGGGCGGATTTCTTGACCGTCCACGGGGTCGGCGGGATCTTGCGGGCAGCCGCGGAAGGAAGAGGCGCCTCTCGCCTGAAGCTGCTGTGCGTGACCGTCCTCACAAGCATGGACGCTGACGACATCAAGGAAATGGGGTTTCAATGCGACGTCGAGGAGCTGGTGCTGGCGCGCACAAAGAAGGCTCTCGATGCCGGCGTTGACGGCGTCGTCGCATCGGCGCGCGAAGCGGCCGCGATCAGGAAGCAGACGGGCAACAAGCTGACGATCGTGTCGCCGGGAATTCGTCCTCAAGATGGCACGCGCGACGATCAGAAGCGCGTTGCGACGCCGGGCGGGGCTATTCGCGCGGGCGCCGATTATCTGGTGATAGGCCGCCCGGTCACGCGCGCCGCCGATCCGCGGCGGGCCGCCGGAGATATCATTTCAGAAATGGCTGCAGCCCTCGCCGGCTCCAACTGATCGGATGTATCCTTGTCGGCTTCGGCTGCGGGTCGCCGCACCTTTCGCGTCACCCCTCAGCCCATCGGATGGGGGCCGGGACAATGCGGCCGTCATCAAACGGCAGGATCGCGCGCGGCATCGAGCGGAGACAGCGGCCTGAGCTCCTTTGACTCTCGCGTTCAACCCTTCAAAATCCCAGCAGACACATCGGCCGCGAAGATGAGGAGCAGTCAGTGGAACGACCACAAGCCGCGGTGATCGGCACCGGCTGGTGCGGGGGCATCCGCGCCGAAACGCTCGCGCGCTCCGCCCTGTGCCGCAAGCTGCATATCTGCGAGATTCGCCCGGATCGCCTTGCCGAGGTCAAGGCCCTCACCAATCCGGCAAGCGCAACGCTCGACTACCACGACATCGTCGGCAATAAAGACATCAGCGTGGTCTATATCTGCACCACGCCCGAGCACACGCACTTTCCAATCGCGCGCGACTGCCTGCGGGCCGGCAAACACGTGCTGCTCGAGAAGCCGATCGCCATGGAGCTGTTCGAGGCCGACGAGCTCATTGCAATCGCCAAGCGCAGCGGCCTGAAGTTCACGATCGGGTATTCGCAGCGCTTTAATCCCAAGATCGCTTATGCCAAGAAGCAGATCGCCGACGGCATGCTCGGCAAGCCGGTGTCGGTGATGGTGAGCCGGCATATCACGCGCAATCTCGGCAAAAGGATCGCCAGCCGGACGCGGCTGTCGCCGGCCGCCATGGAATCGACCCATGACCTCGACTTCGTGTTCTGGCTGCTGGAGCCGGCCAAACCCGCACGGGTCTATTCGCAAGGCGCTTACGGATTCATGCAGGGGATCAACGGCTCGTTCGACATCATGTGGACGACGGTGACCATGGATGACGGCACCCTGGTGGCGATCGGCGGCGGCTGGAACCTGCCGCCAAGCTATCCGAACTACTGCGCCACCTGGATGGAGATCACCGGCACCGAGGGCTCGCTGTTCCTCGACGACACCCAACGCGACAACTGGCTCAATACGGTTTCGCAGGGCACGCAATTCGCGATGTCGACGATGCCGGGCGAGCAGGTCGACCACGTGTTCGCCGGCCAGATGGGCCCGGAGACCCTGCATTTCCTCGAATCGGTAATGCGCGATCGGGCGCCCCTGGTTTCGCCCGAAAGCGCGCGCCGCGTGATGGAGTGTTATCTGGCGGCCGATCTGTCTGCCGAATGCGGCGAGCCGGTCGAGGTGCCGATGAACAACCAGGCGCTGGCAGCGGTGCAGGATTTGTACAGCAAATTCCGGGCGCCGATATAGGGCAAGAGGCATCGCAAACGGCGCTGACGATTAAGTGCTGCCTGTCCTGGCCGGCCGGGAGAGGCGTCTTGCCGGCGCCGTCAGGATGGCAGGGCGTCGCCCCGCCGCTCACAAAATAAAACTCACCGAGCCCATCGGCCCGAGTTCGTGTGCATCAAGAGTGGCGCGCCGTTCGGCGATCTTCAGTACCCCGCCAACCCGACGCAGCTTGTAGCGATAGTGGCCAACGAATTCGCGCACCGGTTCGCCGCGGCGATAGCGATACACCGCGAAGTTGGCGGCGATCGCGACGGTGTCGCCGTCAACGCCGACGATCCGCACATTGGTGATGAGGCGCCGCGTGCGCGACGGCGGATATTCGGCATGGCAGTTCGGATCCTTGAGGCGGATCACGCGCTCGCGCAGGCGCACGATGTCGTCGGCGATGGTGAACAGGGTTGTGCGATGATCGGCGTCGGGCTGGTCGTTCGGCGGGACATAATAGGCCGCATCGTCGGTGAGCAGCGTGAGCCAGTCGTCGAGCTTCCAGTTGTCGAGCAGGTCGGCCTCGTGAAACAGGAGGTCCTCGATCTCGGCGCGCGAAACGGTTGCGGCTCCATCCAGCGGCTTGTTCATCTGGGGTGCGCCTCCATCAGCTCGCTCCAGCGCCGCCAGAACACGCGCAGATGTTCCTCGTCGGTGTTGGTGTGCTCGGTCTTGCCCATGCCGCGCGAAAGGTCGTTCCAGGGCACTTCGCGCCAGCTCGCATAGCCCTGTTGTGCATTTTCCAGCGCCGCGACGTCGTCGGGCGTCGCAAAGCCGCCGGGACCGTAGAAGGTCAGGAAGGCGTGGAGCCGCCGGGCGCGCTGCGCCTCGGTCTCCTCCACGGGGCCGAGTGCCCAGGCGGTGACGTGCATGAGATCAGGGGCCACCGGGGTGAAGTTGCGCACGGTGACGGACGAGCCGTCATTGATCACGAGGTTGGGGAAGATCGCAAGATTGCGGTTGGTGTCCGCCACCCGGGCGGCACGCTGCTCCCCGAGCCGGGCGACCAGCTCGGCCCTGATGGCTTCGATGTCGGCGATAGCGTCCTCGCCATACACCGAAATCCATCGCGCTACCGGCCGGCCGCGATAGTTCGGATTGTCGGTGGTGAGATGGCCGTTGCCAAGGTCCCGGCCGAGGCCCTTGGTGGGTAACAGCAGCCCCGAGCCCTTCGGCGGGCTCATGTTGACACCGGAATTGCGCATGTAGTTGAGCCAGGTCGAATGGGTGGCGATGAGGTGATAGTCATCGACGCTGTTCTCGACCAGAAGCTTCCAGTTGGCCTTGATGTCGTATTCCTGGACGCCGGCAATGATCTCCATGCGGCCGGAGGGCGATTGATCGACCACCAGATCGATATAGGCCTTGGCGCCGGCCAGATAGGTTTCGAGATCGACGGCAGCGCGGTCGAAATTTACGAAATAGAAATCCTTGTAGGCTTCGAGCCGCGGCACAGGGGCAAGCCCCATGACGGACTTATCGAAGCTTGGCGGATAGGAGTCCTCGTCCGGCACCCCGCGCAGCGTGCCGTCGATGTTGTAGGTCCAGCCATGATACATGCAGTAGAACCCGCGCGCATTGCCTTCGCGTTCGCGGCACACGATGGCGCCGCGGTGACGGCATGAGTTGATGAGGCCGTGCACCGCGCCATTGCGATCGCGGCAAAAGATCACCGGCCGGCCCGCCACAGAACGCGTCTTGTAGTCCCCCGGATTGCGCACCTCCGAGGCATGCCCGAGGTAGATCCAACAGCGATCGAATACCGCCTGCTGCTCGTGCCGGAAAATCTCCTGCGATACGAACACCCGGCGACTGACCGCAAAGGAGAGGTTCTCGCGGCTCTCGCGCACCAGCGGCGCCCCGTTGAGACCGCCGCTGCCGGTATGCAGATCGTTCATAGCCCGATATCCCGCTGACCGGCCGGATCATACAACAAGCGGCGGGCGAGTAGGCAATATCGTGTTGGCTCGCTTGGGGCGGCGCCAACGGCAGCTGCCAGTGCCTCCAACCGCCACGCCTCACATCCGAACCTGATGCTTCAACCCCACCTCCCGTCCCTCTCGCGCCGACCTCTGGATGGCGAGCGCGACTTCGAGCGTTGCTTTGCCCCAGCGGCCGTCGTGCAGCGGCCTGCGGCCGGTGCGGATGGCGGTTGCGAGGTCGTCGAGGACGTTGCCGCGGCCGGCAAAGCGCGGCCCCTGCGGGAGTGCGATCTCGCGCCGGCCGTCCTCTCCATAGAGCAGGACGCCATCTTCGCAGGCGCGCAGCTCGCCGCGCGCGCAGGTCGCGATGGTGAGGCCGAAATGCGGCTGATGGAGCGGCTCGCCGGTGTCAGCCGCGCCGTAGGCGTAGTTGGCGGTGCGCAATTCGGTCTCGCTGCGCGTGCGCGCCGCAAGGGCGCGGCGCGCTGCGCCGTGGGCCGGCTGCTTGGCGCCCCCGCGTTCGGAAATCCAGCCGTGCAACTCGTCGCTGTCGAAGAAATCATAGCCGCTATAGACGATGGAGGCGGCGGCGCCGTCCTCAAAGGCGAGGAAGGCGGCGGCGTGGCCTTCGGTGGGCCGCGCCGGATCAAGCCCGCCGGCCAGGGCCCGCACGCTTTTGACGCGGCCGCCGCCGAGCAGGCGCACGATGTCGATCTGATGCGGCATCTGGTTGAACAGGATGCCGCCGCCCTGCGCGGTGTCGAGCTCCTCGGGGCGCCGCGGCCGATAGAGATAATTGGTGTAATTCCACGATGCGATCATGCCGAGGGGGCCGAGCTGCCGCGACGCGATGATCGCGCGCATGGCGCGGATCGCCGGATCGAAAGCGTGGGTATGGCCGACGATAAGGTGAACGCGCGCCGTCTCGACCGCCGCAATGATGGCATCGCAATCGGCGAGTGTGAGGGCCATCGGCTTTTCCAGGATGATGTGCTTTCCGCAGGCAGCCGCGAGGCCTGCGTGGGCGGCGTGAAACTGGTGCGGCGTTGCGATGTAGACCGCATCGACGGCCGGGTCGTCGCACAGTGGGCGAATATCCGAATAGGTATCGGCCCCGAAATCCTGCGCGAATGCTTGCCGGGGGCCGACCTGGGGCTCCGCCCCGGCGGCTATTCGGAAGCCCGGGTGACGCGCCGCCGCCTCCACCATGACGGCACCCGCCATGCCGAGGCCGGCGATGCCAAGGCCGATCGGCTTTCGGTCGGCCATCAGTCGGGCCGCGACTTTGACGGTGCCGCCTTGAGTGCCGCCCACACGCGCGCCGGGGTGGCCGGCATGTCGATATGCGCGATGCCGCGCACCGACAAGGCGTCGACCACCGCGTTCATGATGGCGGCGAGCGCCGGGGTAATGCCGGCCTCACCGCCGCCTTTGACCCGCAGCGGATTGTTCTTCGTCGGGTCCTCCGCGAGATCGACCCGCAAGCTTGGCGCCATGTCGGCGCGCGGCATGGCGTAATCCATGAAGCTGCCGGTCAGCACCTGTCCGGACGACGGATCATGAGTGACGCATTCTGACAGCGCCTGCCCGGCGCCCTGGAGGATGCCGCCATGAACCTGGCCATGCACGATCAGCGGATTGATCGCCTGACCGCAATCATCAACCGATGCGTAGCGCGTGAGCGCCACCGCGCCGGTCTCAGGATCGATCTCGACCTCGCAGACACCGGCGCCGGTCGGGTAGGCCGGGATGCGGCCGGTGAAACGCGCCTCGCTGGTCAGGGGCGCGCGCAGCTGCGGCGGCAGCGCCGTCTCGGTCGCGACGGCCTTCGCAATATCGAAGATATCGAGCCGGCGATTCGATCGTGGCGATGCGAAGAAAGCGCCATCGAAGCTCACCTCGCCCTCGGCACAGTCAGCAAGCGCCGCAAAAACCCGGCGGGCCTGGCCGACGATCCGCCCCGACGCTTCGACCAGCAGCGTGCCGGCGAGCCGCATCGAGCGGTCCGAATGGGTGCCTCCGCCGGCCGGCACAACGGCGGTGTCGCCGGTCACGAGCTTTACCTCCTGCGGGCTGATGCCGAGCCGGTCGGCGAGCACCTGCGCGAAGGTCGTCTCATGCCCCTGTCCGCTCGATTGCGTGCCGGCGATCGCCTCGACTTCGCGGGTCTCGCGCACCGTCACCCGTACATACTCGCTCGGCATTCCGACCGGACACTCGACATAATTCGCCAGGCCGATGCCAGCGAGCTTGCCGCGCTTTCTCGCCTCGCGGCGGCGGCCAGCAAAGCCGTGCCAATCGGCGAGTTTCATCACCGCATCCATGTTGGCATGAAAATTTCCGCTATCATAGGTCAGTCCGGTCGCCGACGTGTAGGGCAGCTGCGCGCGGCGGATCAGATTGCGCCGCCGCAGCACCATGCGGTCGATGCCGAGGCGGCGCGCGGCGATGTCGAGCAGCCGCTCGATCGCGAAGGTGGCCTCCGGGCGTCCGGCGCCGCGAAACGGCGCAGTCGGCACCGTGTTGGTCAGCGCGCCGCGGATCGCGACAGTGGCAAGGGGAATGTCGTAGACGGTCGGGGTGACCCGATAGGCGTTGGACAACGGCACATAGGTCACCGGATGGGCGCCGATATTTCCCGTCATGGTGATCGCCAGGGCGAGAATTTTTCCGTCCGGCGCGAGCGCCAGGCTTGCCTCGGTGATGATATCGCGGCCCTGGTAGTCGGCAAGGAAAGCCTGCGTGCGGTCTCCCGTCCACTTTACCGGACGCCCGACCTGGCGCGCCGCCCAGGTGACCATCACCTGCTCGGGATAGACATTGTTGAGAAGTCCGAAGGCGCCGCCGACGTCGTGGGTGATGGCGTGCACGCGCTCGGACGGGACGCCCAGGCAGGCCGCGATCGTGTGCTTGACCCGTACGGCCCCCTGGCTGCCGGTGAGGATCGTATAGATGCCGTCCGTTTCGTGGTAGGCGCCGATGGCGGCGCGCGGCTCCATATGGGCGGAGGCGATGCGCTGATTGCGGAAGGTCTGGGTGACGATGAGATGTGCCGAGGCGAAAGCGGCGCGGCAGGCGGCCTGGTCGCCGAATGTGGTATCGATTGCCGAATTGCCGGGAAGGTCATCGTGCAGCTGCGGCGCGTCCGGCGCCAGCGCCGCAAGCGAATCGGTGACCGCAGGAAGCACATCATAGTGTACGGCGACGCTTTCCGCGGCATCCTGTGCGGCCCATTGCGAGGCGGCGATCACCATCGCGACCGGCTCGCCGGTGAATCGTGCCCGCTCTTCGGCGAGCGGCAGATGCGGCGTCTCGAACGGCGCTTGACGGCCGGGTTCTGTGAACGCCTTCACCTTCACGTCATAGGTGCTGGCCGGATTGGCCATGTGGCCGATGCCGCGCCCGCCGGTTGCGGCGTAATCGCGGGCGGTGAAGACACCGATCACCCCGGGGAGCTTGGCGGCGGCATCGGTATCGATCGACACAATGCGCGCATGCGGATGGGGCGATCGAACGAAGGCCGCATAGGCTTGGTTGCCGAAGGCGAAATCGTCGGTGAAGCGCCCGCGCCCACAGACAAGACGCAGGTCCTCCAAGCGCGGCAGCGGCCGGCCGATATATGGCTCGCGCCCTCCAGTGTTGGCCATCTCCGCGCTCCGCCTGATCGGATTTGTGCCCGCTCCTTATCGCGGCTCGCCGGATTTTTGAACCTCTAAGTTTGCCCGTGGTGGCGGTTATGCGGGTTGACTTTTTCCGCTGCTGCTCATGCTGTTACGGGCGTGAACGAAACCTCGCGACGGACGGCCTCATGACGCGTGCCAACACCCCCGACCGCCGGCCACCATGGCGGGTCGAAGACGAACCGCTGTTGCGCGGCCAAGGCCGATTTATCGACGATGCGCCGCTGCCGGGCCAGCTCTACGGCTGCTTCGTGCGGTCGGCCCACGCTCATGGCAAAATCCGCAACATCGACGTCACCGCGGCGCGGGCCGTCGAGGGCGTGTTGGCGGTGCTTACGGCGGCCGACATGAAAGCGGGCGGCGTCGGCCACCTGTCGCGCCATCCCCCGGTGACCGGCCGCCGCGGTGCCGCGCTTGTCGAGCCGCCGCGGCCTGCGCTCGCGGGCGAGCGCGTCATGCATGTCGGCGAACCGCTGGCGCTGGTGGTGGCGACCTCTGCTTGGCTTGCCGAGGATGCGGCAGAACGCGTCAACGTCGAGGATGAGGAACTTCCAGCCGTGCTGGATGCGCGCGACGCAATCGCGCCGGGCGCGCCCCTGTTGTGGCCGCAAGCGCCCGGCAACATTGCGATCGACTGGCAGTGCCCGCCATCCGCCGACGGCGCCAACGAAAAGCAGGTCGCCGCGATCATCGCGGCGGCGCCCCGCGTGGCGCACGTCTCGCAACTCAACCAGCGCATTACCGCCGCCACCATGGAGCCGCGCGGCGGCACCGCCAGCTATGATGCGGCAAGCGGCAGCTACACCATGCGCGTGTGCTCGCAGAGCGCGATCGTGCTGCGCGATGCGCTCGCGGCGGCCATGAGGATCGACCCGGGCAAGCTGCGTGTCGTCACCGAGGACGTGGGCGGCGCCTTCGGGATGAAATCGCCGGTCTATCCGGAATACCCGGCATTACTGATCGCCGCCAAGCTGCTCGGCCGGCCGGTTCATTGGATGGCGAACCGCGCCGAATCCTTCCTTGCCGACAACCAGGCCCGCGACATGTTCGCCGACGGCGAGCTCGCGCTCGACGACGGGGGCAAATTCCTGGCCTTGCGCCTGTCATGCGTCGTCAATCTCGGCGCCTATGTGGGCCTGGTCGGGGTTCATCTGGCGACCCACAATTTTGCCCGCTGCTTGCCGGCCATGTATGCGATTGACGCCATCGACGTCAGGGTGCGATGCGCCTTCACCAATACGGTGCCGACCGCGCCATACCGGGGGGCGGGCCGCCCGGAGGCGAACTATCTCCTCGAACGCCTGGTCGAAGAGGCGGCACGGGTCACCGCCCTTGCGCCGGACAAAATCCGCATGCGCAACCTCATTGCGCCATCGGCGATGCCCTACCATTCGCCGGTTGGGACCACCTATGACAGCGGAGATTTTCCAGCCCTGTTTGACAAGGCCCTTGCGCTCGCCGCGCATGCGGCCTTTCCAAAGCGCCGGCGCGAGGCGGCCAAACGCGGAAAGCTGCGCGGCATCGGCATATCCTGCTTCCTTGAGCATGCTGGCGGAATACCGACCGAGGGCGCGGCTCTCGTCTTCCGGGGAGACGGCATGGTCGAACTTCGGCTCGGGTCCCAATCGACCGGCCAGGCTCACGCGAGCGTATTTGCGCGCGTCGCAGCGCTTGCGCTCGGCATTCCGGTTG
>JASHRR010000182.1 GCA_030037185.1 Xanthobacteraceae bacterium
CTGCCATGCTGACGGCATCGGCGCCGCGGCGGGTCGCGAGCAACGCCGCCTCGTTCACGAGATTGGCAAGATCCGCCCCCGTAAACCCCGGCGTAAGCGCTGCAACCTTCTCGGTATCGACGTCGGGTGCAAGCTTCATATGCTTGAGATGAACGACGAGAATGTCCACCCGTCCCTTCTTGTCCGGCCGGTCGACCAGAACCTGGCGGTCGAAGCGGCCCGCCCGCAGCAGTGCCGGATCGAGAATTTCCGGACGATTGGTCGCCGCCAGGATCACCAGGCCGGTTCTCGAATCGAAACCGTCCATGTCGACAAGAAGCTGATTGAGGGTCTGTTCTTTCTCGTCGTGGCTGCCTGCGTAGGGACCTAATCCGCGCGCGCGGCCGAGCGCATCAAGCTCATCGATGAAAATGATCGCCGGCGCCTTGGACCTTGCCTGCTCAAACAAATCACGCACGCGGGCAGCGCCGACGCCGACGAACATCTCGACGAATTCGGAACCCGAAATCGAGAAGAATGGCACCTTGGCCTGACCGGCCACGGCCTTGGCGAGCAGGGTCTTGCCGGTTCCCGGCGGTCCGACCAGCAGGACGCCCTTGGGCATGCGGCCGCCGAGACGGCCATACTGTTGGGGATCCTTCAAGAACTCGACGATTTCGCGCAGTTCATCCTTGGCTTCGTCGACGCCGGCCACATCGTCGAAACGGACTCCGGTGTCGGATTCGACATAAACCTTGGCTTTGCTCTTGCCGATCGACATGAGTCCGCCGCCCAGGCCTTGGCTCATGCGCCGCGCGAGGAAAGTCCATAGCCCGAAGAACACGATTGCCGGGACCACCCAGGAAAGCAAGTCCTGAAGGAACGTGCTCTCCACCTGGCCCGAATAGGTGACCCCGTACTTCTGAAGTTCGTTGGCGATTTGAGAGTCGACCCTGGTTGTTACGAACCGCGCCTTGCCGTCCGGCAGAGGCTGCTTGAAGGCCCCCTGTATGTAGCGGTCGGACACCGCAACCCGATCGACCTTGCCTTCCTGCAGTAATTGTCGGAATTGGCTGTATGGAATCACCTCGACCTTCTGATTGACCGAGTAAAAGTATTGTAGAAGCAAAATACCCAAGATCGCAGCCAGCCAATAGCCGACATGAAATAAATGCGTCTGCTTGTTCATGCGCGTACACCAGGCTCGCGGAACTGCCTAATCAACGGGCCGAAAGGGAGGCGGTTCGTTTGCCGCAAGGGCGGGGCTGAAGAAGCGCGTGACACCAGCCTGCGAAGGCAGAATTTGCCGCAACGCGCTACTTTCCGGCGAGCGGGAAAGTAGCCGTTTTGTCTCCACCAGCATCGAGTCCGCTGTCATCGCCCACCAGAGCGGGCAGCTCCCCGGACGCCGAGTGCGACTGGCGTGCAAGCTCTTGCGGGAATGGCCGGTGAGCGCTGAACCGGTTCCGGTTCACCGCAACGGGGTCTGGCCGCTGCGTGGCGTCACCGCCTGGCTCGTCCCGGCGATCTTACTTGGCGCAGCGCTCGATTATCGAGATTGGCCCGGACAAGCCCGGCGATTGCGGAATGTTGCAGAGGAGCGTTTGAGCAAGACCCGTTTCGGGCCATCCCAGGCTTGAGTGTTGCCTTCGAGAGGTTGCGAACCGAGGAAGCATTGGGCCGTCGGTGAACCGATCAGCCAACATAGCGTGGGGCCGTAGTCCCAAGCTGACCCTGGCAACCCACCGCCTAGAGGGCCTAGAGGCTGGGGCAAAAGCCCCGGCCTTCAGGTGGGTTACAACCCCTTTGGGGGCAATGATTCTTTGGCCCGTTGGCCCGTTGACTTTGACCGCCCGCTGTCAGCGCGCTGCTGTCGCGGAGCCGGGTCGCAACCGGGGAGCTGCGCGCCTATGGGCTCGCCTGCAGCGAACTGCCCGTCTTACTTGCTGCAGCCTTTCGCGGTCTCTTCAAAGCCGTCGAACAAACGACCGGCGTTCGCTCCCGCGAGCGTGTCAATCCGGTGCGGTTGATCTTTCTCAACGCTGTAGCGCGCGACCGTTCCCTTGGAGCGAAGAAACTCGGCCTCCCTCTTCATCTCGCCGTGCCACATGTAGGGGTCATGTTCGCCGACATACATGAAAACGCACATCTTCGAGATCGCCTCAAGCTTTGCGGCGCTCGGTTCCCACATATATCCCGGGAAGGCCGTCACGGACAGGAAGTATTGCGGATTGCCTGCGGCGACATGCAGTGCCGCGATGCCCCCGTTGGACACTCCCGCGATATGGAACTTGTTGTCCCGGATTTTGTAGTCCGCGAGAATCATTTTCAGGAATTCCGGAAAGATGCGGTCGCCCTCCTCAAAGAACAAATCGCCGTCCGGAGCCGCCGGCGAGACAACGATATAGCCACGTTTCTCGGCCTCGGCGCGAAAGTTGCGATTGAGAATGTTGTCAACCGTGTTCATGGTCTGCGGGCCGCCGCCCAGCGCCAGGATGGCCGGATACGCCTTTGCCTTATCATAGTCGTTTGGAAGGACGACCTTGTAATGGACGGTGGTATCGCCCACGTTCTTCGTCTTCTCGAGCACTTCCGCCGGCGCAGGCCGGATCAGCAGCATGATAACGGCTGCCGTCGCGGCGGCCGGCAGCATCGAACGCCGTAGTTTCATCGCGAGTCCTCCCGTCCTGTCAAGATTTGCGGATTGTATATGAAAATGCCGCCGGAAACACATCGACATCGCGAGGAATGCAACGAAAACCAATTTCTGCACGCGCTGCTCAAGGAACAGGCTGAAGGTGGCCGGCAGGATCAAATCGGCTCAACGCCCGCAAACTGGCAAGACCACTCTGGGGAGCGAGGCGGCGTGTCGACCCAGCGTTCGCGTTTGCAGAACACCGGGTTGACGCTTGCGCAAAGCGCATGGCGAGTGCGGCCGGCTTCGACAGATGAGGAGGTCGTGGCACCGACTTGGCTCTGCTCGCGTCCCTTCGGCTTATCGCAAGCCCGAGACACCGTGCGCAGGGGGACCTCCGGCTTACCAGCCGTTGTTAGCGACGCGCGTGAAGGCGATGCAGGCGCCCGTTCGAATGAAAGGAATCCATTCCTTGGCTGATGACGCAACACCCTCGTGAGGGCATCTCGTCGACGGGTGAATTGAGGCCCGCGCAGCAAATGACGCGGTGTAGAGCGCACTTCACGGCGCACGGCCGGTCGATCCCAAAACGGCCGCAACCTGCACGCCAATATCAAGACGTGTGCTGACGGGTTATCGGGTCGAGGCGGGGCAAGATAACCATGAGCAATAATTTCTATTGATTATCCAATACGTTGACGACAAACCATGGCGGATGATGATGCAGACATACTGTTGCGACCCCCGAGGATCGACCGTGGTCCTGGCCAATGAGGAGGCGACCCAGCGGCTCGCAGCTGACGTCGCCAACATGCTGGAGCCCGGCGATTTCATTGCCCTTTCGGGTGATCTCGGCGCCGGCAAGACCACTTTCGTGCGCGCCATGATCGCGCATCTGGCAAACGATTCCACCATCGAGGTGCCGAGCCCGACCTTTACGCTGGTTCAAAACTACGATTTGCCGCGTTTTCGTGTTGTGCATGCGGACCTCTACCGCGTGGCCGGCGCGGACGAACTCGCCGAGCTTGGCCTCGATGAGACGGCGGACGCGGTCGTGATGATGGAATGGCCAGACCGCGCCGGCGGCGCGCTGCCGCAAGACCGCATCGATATTGCGTTCGCGCTCGCGCCCGAAGATGGAATCGAACATCGCATCGTCCACATGGACGGGCGCGGCGCCGTGTCGGCGCGGGTCGATCGCCTCGCCTCCATGCTGCAATTTCTCAACAAGGCCGGACTCGCCACGGCAGCGCGCAGGCGCATTGCGGGGGATGCCTCAAGCCGCTCCTATGAGCGGCTGTTCAATGGCGGCGACCGATTCGTCTTGATGAACGCCCCGCGTAAGGCGGACGGTCCGCCGATAAAGCACGGTCTGCCCTATAGCGCAATCGCGCATCTCGCCGAGGACGTGAAGCCCTTTGTTGCAGTTGCAAACGCTCTGCGCGAACGCGGCTTCTCTGCCCCGAAGATCTTCTTCGCCGACCATGATGCGGGCTTTGTCCTTCTTGAGGACCTCGGCAGCGAGCCGGTCGTCGCCGGCGACCCGCCGATGCCGGTTGCGGAGCGCTATGAGCGCGCCGTCGATGTGCTGATCGCGTTGCACCGGCATGACTTGCCCGACGTGCTCCCGGTCGCCCCAGCGCTTGAGCATCGGATTCCACCCTACGACCTTGAAGCATTCCTGATCGAGGTGGAACTGCTGCTCGACTGGTACTTAGCGCTGCGCGGCGCCGCCGCGAGCGCAGAGGCGCGCGCGGAGTTCCTGTCGCTGTGGCAGCAGGCGCTGCGTCCTGCGCTCGATGCCCCGAAGACATGGGTTTTGCGCGATTTCCATTCGCCAAATCTGTTGTGGCTTGCCGATCGGGCAGGTGTGGCGCAGGTCGGCCTGCTGGATTTTCAGGACGCCGTGATGGGGCCGGCAGCCTTTGACGTCGCCTCGCTGCTTCAGGATGCCCGCATCGATGTGGCGCCGGAGCTGGAGACTGTGCTGTTCGAGCGTTATGTGCGGGGGCGCCAGGCGCAAGATCCCAGTTTCGACAGCGATGCGTTCGCGAGGCTTTACGCGACGCTTGCCGCTCAGCGGGCGACGAAAATCCTCGGCATTTTCGCGCGACTCGACCGCCGCGACCACAAGCCTCAATACCTGCGGCATCTGCCCCGCATTTACGGCTATGCGCACCGCGCGCTGCGCCACCCTGCTCTTGCGGCGCTCCGTCAATGGTATCACAGGCACGTGCCGCCGCCTTGACGCTGATTTGGTGAAGAAAAATCCGAAAGGCCGCTTCGCTCCCTCGCTAATTCCGAGCCGTCATCACCGCGACGGCGAACGCGTGCTAACGAAGCTGGCGATGCTCCGCCCCCCGAAGGGCTCGGAGGGTGGCGGTCAAAAATGTGGCAGAGCAACCGCCCGGCGGCACGGCCCCAACCCTCCCCCAGCAGTGGGTCGGCGTGGCCCCGCCGCCGTTTCACCGGCCCGGTTTGAGGCGAACAATGACGAAATCCAACCGTTCCCCGGTTCCTCGTCGCGCGATGGTGCTTGCGGCCGGATTGGGCGTGCGAATGCGTCCGCTCTCCGACGCCAAGCCGAAGCCGCTGGTCGCGGTCGGCGGGAAGGCATTGATCGACCACGTACTCGACCGCCTGGTGGAGGTGGGCGTCGACATCGCGGTGGTTAATGTTCACTACCTTGCCGATCAGATCCAACGGCATGTGGCTTCTCGGCAGGCGCCCAAAATCATCATTTCGGACGAGCGCGACGCGCTGCTCGACACCGGCGGCGGCGTCGTCAAGGCGCTCCCTGCTCTTGGCGCGGCACCGTTCTTTCATCTCAATTCCGACGCCATCTGGATCGACGGGGTGAGGCCCAATCTCCTGCGTCTTGCGGAGAATTTTGATCCCGTGCGCATGGACGCGCTGTTGCTTCTCGCCGCGACCTCGACCAGCGTGGGCTATGCGGGCCGCGGCGATTTCACGATGACGCCGGACGGGCGGATCAGCCGGCGCCGCGAACGGGAAGTCGTGCCGTTCGTCTATGCCGGGGCCGCGATCCTCAGTCGAAGGTTGTTTTCCACAGCTCCCCCTGGCGCATTCTCGCTCAATCTGTTGTTTGATCGCGCGATCGAGGCTGGCCGCCTGTACGGCCTGCGGCTGGAAGGCGTGTGGATGCATATCGGAACCCCGGAGGCGATCGCCACCGCAGAAGCCGCGATCCGTGCCAGCGTAGCGTGATAGAGTCCCGAATCGGGAATCATCCTCCGCGCTACTGTCCGCTTTCCGACCTTCACTCCGGAGCGCGGCGGAGGGTAGGGAGGGGGAGCGACCAGTGAATCGTGCGGAACTTCTCAGGCCACATTCACGCACCACGATGCAGTTGTCGCTGCCCTTCCCTCCCGCGCAAAACAGGCAGGAAAGGCGAGAGTCGCCGCCTGCGTCATCGCGCGTGTTCACTATTCCGGCGTCGGCGCCGTTTCTGCCGACGCTGATCCGCGCTCTGCGCGAGGGCCGGCTGGTCGAGGGTTTCACTCCGAGGCCGCTTGATTTTGCGGAGGTCACCATATTTCTGCCGACACGGCGCGCCTGCCGGCTTGCCAGCCACACGTTTTTGCAGGTGCTCGACGCCGACGCGGCGGTGCTGCCGCGCTTCGTGCCCATCGGTGATATCGATGAGGACGAATTTGTCTTCGCCGACATCGCGACGGGCGATGTCGCGGCGGACGTTCTCGCCCTGCCGCCGGCCGTCGGCGCACTGGAGCGGCGCTTTCTGCTGGCGCAGCTGGTGCGCAAATGGACCGAGCGGATCGCGCCCCCAGCCGGAGAGACGCCACTTGTGATGCGCCATCCGGCTGCCGCGCTGGCGCTGGCCGACGACCTCGCCAGGCTTATGGACGATATGCTGACCCGTGAGGTCCCGTGGCAGCGCCTGGACGGGCTGGTGCCCGATGAACTCGATGAGTATTGGAAGCTGACGCTTCGCTTCCTGCAGATCGCCCGCGAGGTGTGGCCTGGCATTCTTGCCGAGCGCAGCGCCATCGAACCGGCGATGCGGCGCGACCGCTTGATCGCTGCCGAAGCTCGCCGCTTGGCATCACACCCGCGCAGACCCGTCATTGCCGCGGGTTCAACCGGCTCGATGCCGGCAACCGCCAAGCTGCTCGCCGCCATTGCGGGGCTGCCCCACGGGGCCGTCGTGCTTCCCGGCCTCGACACCGAGCTTGATGAGGAATCGTGGAACGCTATCGGCGGCGTGGCGCAGCCAGGATCTGCGGCGCTTCCGTCAGCCCCCGGACATCCGCAGTTCGCTTTGCATGCGTTTCTTGCCCGCATCGGCCTTGGGCGCCGGGAGGTCGGGATTCTTGCGCCGCCATCACCCCACGGCCGCGAGATATTGGTGAGCGAAGCGCTGCGCCCCGCGGTTACCAGCGATAAATGGCGCACCCGGCTCAAGGAGATCGGCGCGGCGGTGGCGCCGGCGCTTGCCGGCGTCACCGTCATCGCGGCCGCCAACGCGGAAGAAGAGGCGCTCGCGATTGCGGTGTCGTTGCGCGAGGTGCAGTCGGAACCGGAGCGCACGGCCGCGCTGGTGACGCCGGACCGCGCGCTGGCACGGCGGGTCGCGGTGATGTTGCGGCGCTGGAACATCGTGGCCGATGATTCAGGCGGCGACCCGCTTGCGGACAGTCAGGCCGGAGTTTTCTGCCGGCTTGTCGCCGATGCGGCGGTTTCAGCACTTGCGCCGCCGCGGCTGTTGGCGCTGCTCAAGCATCCGCTGGCGCGGTTCGGCGCCGA
>JASHRR010000183.1 GCA_030037185.1 Xanthobacteraceae bacterium
ATCCGCCGGCTCGAACTCACATTAAGAGGCCGAAACCTGTTGGTGCAATGTGATGCCGAGGTCGACCGGTTTGAGGAGGCGCTGTTCGGCGGATTGACGGCGCCGGAGCGGCAGACGCTGCGAGGGCTCCTCATCAGGATTATCGTGGCCGACCGCAGTGCGCCGGCGACGGATACGCTGCGCCCGTGCGTTGCAACGGCGAAAACGCAGCGGCCCGCGGCCCGCTCCTAGGCTAGGTTGAGGCCCGGCGAGACGTCCTGCGGGGTGGAAATATTCGCCCGGATCGTGTAATGACCCGCTTGGCTTCCTATATCGAGATGCAGGATCGGCGCAGAGCCGCGCATTGCTTTACAAACCGTTGGGCTTTCAAGAGAAAACAAGATGCTGACCGTCGTTATCGTGATCCACCTGATGATCGTGCTCGCCATGATCGGCTTCGTGCTCTTGCAGAAGTCCGAAGGCGGCGGCCTGGGCATGGGGGGAGGCGGTACCAGCGGGTTTTTGTCAAGCCGCGGCACCGGGAACCTCTTGACCCGCACCACCGCGCTCTTGGCACTGGGGTTTTTCGTCACCAGCCTGGTGCTTTCTATTCTGGCGGGCTACGAGCGCAAGCCGCGCTCGATCATCCAGGACACCGGGTCTGCTCCGGCTCCGGCTCAGGCACCAGGCGCACCGCCGCCGCTCAGTGTGCCGGATGCCCTGCGCGGCGGGGGCCAGCCGACGCCGCCGGCGGAGGGTGGCACACCCCAGGTTCCAAGGTCGCAGTGACAAAGACAGAGGGCCGGATTTCCGGCCCTCTGGTTTTGGACTTGCGATTTCGGGGGAGGGCTGTGGCCTATTGCGCGCACGGCGGGGGGCGAGCGGCTGGGGATAAAAACCGCCGGCGGATCGCAGATGGGCCGCCTAACACGTTGATATGCCAACATGAAATCACCCCGATCCAACTTTGAGGAAAAAGCTGCGGGCGCAGCGATTTGCCTCTCGTCGAATCGGTTGCTTCGGAGTAAAGCTTAAGTCCCATGGCGCGGTTCATATTCATCACCGGCGGCGTGGTTTCTTCGCTTGGCAAGGGGTTGGCATCGGCGGCCTTGGGCGCGCTGTTGCAGGCGCGCGGCTATTCGGCGCGCCTGTGCAAGCTCGATCCCTATCTCAACGTCGATCCGGGTACGATGTCGCCCTATCAACATGGCGAGGTCTTTGTCACCGACGACGGTGCGGAGACCGATCTCGATCTCGGCCACTACGAGCGCTTCACGGGCAGGCCGGCCACCCGCCGCGACAACATCACCACCGGCCGCATCTATCAGGACATTCTGACCAAGGAGCGCCGGGGCGATTATCTGGGCGCGACCATCCAGGTCATTCCCCATGTCACCAATGCGATCAAGGAATTCATTCTCGACGACAACGAGGGGTTCGATTTCGTGCTGGTGGAGATCGGCGGCACGGTCGGCGATATCGAAGGATTACCCTTCTTCGAGGCCATACGGCAGCTCGGCAATGAGCTGCCGCGGCGCAGCGCCGTCTACATTCACTTGACACTCCTGCCTTTTATTCATTCGGCGGGCGAGCTCAAGACGAAACCCACCCAGCATTCCGTCAAGGAACTGCGTTCGATCGGCATCCAGCCGGACATCTTGCTGTGCCGCACCGACCGCCCGCTCCCCAAGGAGGAAAGGCGCAAGCTGTCGTTGTTCTGCAACGTGCGCGAATCGGCCGTGATCGAGGCGCGCGACGTCGACAACATCTATGCGGTGCCGGAGGCCTATCACGCGGCCGGGCTTGACGGCGAGGTTCTCGCGGCATTCGGGATCAAGGGACCGCCCCCTGATCTCGAACGATGGCGGGTGATCAACGAGCGCATCCGCAACCCTGAAGGGACTGCTACCATCGCGATCGTCGGCAAGTATACGGGCCTCAAGGATGCCTACAAGTCGCTGATCGAAGCTTTGTCCCACGGCGGTATCGCCAACAAGGTCAAGGTCGACCTCGATTGGATCGAAAGCGAGGCATTCGAGCGCGAGGACCCGGCGCCGCTGCTGGAGCATGTCGACGGCATTCTGGTGCCGGGCGGGTTTGGACAGCGCGGCGCCGAGGGCAAAATCCGCGCGGCGCAATACGCCCGTGAGCGCCGCGTCCCGTATTTCGGCATCTGCTTCGGCATGCAGATGGCGGTGATCGAGGCGGCGCGCAATCTCTGCGGCATCGCCGACGCGAATTCCTCGGAATTCGGCGCAACATCCGAGCCGGTTGTCGGCCTGATGACGGAATGGCTCAAGGGCAACGAGCTGCAGAGGCGCGGCGTCAACGGCGATCTCGGCGGGACGATGCGGCTCGGCGCTTATGCGGCATTACTGGAACGCGGCAGCCGGGCGGAGCACATCTACGGCAATCCCAAGATCTCTGAGCGCCACCGTCATCGCTACGAGATCAACACCGCCTACCAGGCGCGCCTCGAGCAGCACGGCATGCGCTTCTCCGGCATGTCTCCGGACGGGTTGCTGCCCGAGATCATCGAGTATGCGGACCATCCGTGGTTCGTTGGCGTGCAGTTCCATCCCGAGCTGAAGTCGCGGCCTTTCGAGCCGCACCCGTTGTTTGCATCCTTCATCGAGGCTGCGGTCGTACAGAGCCGGCTGGTGTAGTCGAGGACTTCAAGTTCGAATCATAATGGGCAGCGCAGGAGGGTGGTCGGCACGCCTGGCTTTGCCCACCCTGCCAAACGCTTTCAGGTCATCGATCAGAGCGGACCGGGACGCCCCCTGCGTCAGGCCTCACGGCTGGCAATGCTTCGTATGAAGGTGACATAGCCGTCAATGAATTGGCGAAGCTGTTCCTTCGTGGCATCATCCGCAATCCGCCCGACCTCGTCGAAGATGTGTCCCGCGCGGGACACGACAAGGCGTCCACCAAACCAGGCTCTTGTGCCCAATGTGCGCAGCACCGGCAGCCACGCCTGCTGGCTCAGGATCGTGCCGAAGCTGCCCGGTGACGCCCCAATCATTGCGACCGGCTTGCCGCCGAAGACTCGAGGAATATCCGCAGGCGGACGTGACAACCAGTCAATAGCATTCTTGAAGACACCCGGAATCGAATTGTTGTATTCAGGGGTTACAAGGAGCAACCCGTCCGCAGCGGCGATTGCGTCCTTAAGGCGCTGCACGGGTCCGGGAATGCCCTGCGTGCCCTCCACATCGCCGTCGTAGAGGGGAATGTTACGAATGGATTCGACGGTCATCTCCGCCCCCTGCGGCATCAGCGCGACCGCCGCTTCGAGCAGCGAGGAATTGAACGAGCGTTGGCGCAGACTGCCCGACAGCCCGACAAGCTGCGTCACGGCAGACGGCATCATTCCCCCACGAATAGAGATGGAAACTCACC
>JASHRR010000184.1 GCA_030037185.1 Xanthobacteraceae bacterium
GATTGGCCGCCTTTGGATGGCGGCAGCGCGCCGACATAGGATCGGCGAAGCCCGGGCGCCCGGGCCAGCTGATCACAGAGCAAGCGGCCGGACTACGCACGGACAGTCAGAGAAGGCACGCCCCACGCACTGCCGAGCGTTGCAAGAAATGCGCCCGCGGCCCCGTCAGGTTGGCCGGGTCGAGGGAGCCGGGTTGCACGCGGCACAGTTTGCGAGCTTTCGTCGCGCGGCAGCACGAATCTCGCAACGACCGAGCCTCCGGTTGGTATTTTTGACACTTGCATTTTACCGCCTTGCACGATTGCTGTGGTGGACTGCCTATTGGCGGCTCGGTCGCACCCCGTGCTCACCGTGACGCCTGACGTGCCAAGTTGCACGATCTCGGCCGGGGACGTGGAGGTCTTGCGCCGAGGTCATTCGGACTTTCGGGCGTTGCGAAAAGCGTTCGGAAGCTTGCAAGGCCCGGGTGACTCGGTCGCCAGGCGGCGCGAGCTATAGAGCACCCAAATCTCACTTTCCTTCGGCGCCTCGCCCCAGCAGATGAGCCGTCGTTGTCATCAACGACCAGCGCGTGCGGTGCGGCTGCGCTGGCCGCGATCGGGTCGCCCACCATCGTCAGCGTTCCAAGCCGCAGCACGACGTCCGGCGTGAATGTCATGCGTCTGCGGGGATCCACAACATCCACTCATCGCCCTCGGGCGATGACGCACGGCACGCACTGGCTGCGCGCCTTTTACTTGTTCATGGCTGTGCGAAGGCAGGATGGCAACCAACAGCAGTCGTCGAGCAGCCTCGCACGAATCCCAGGTGCTGAATTCATTACAGCGGCCACAAAGGTGTTGGAGTTCGGCCCTGGCCAGGCCGGTAATCACTCGATTTGTTGAATGGGTACGTACGGATTGTCTCTCGAATTTTCGGAAGCATCGCCTCAGCAATCTTTCCATCGGAACCGCAAAGATGACCTGCGCTATGGAAACCATGTGACCAGGCTCCAACGCATAGAGCGCGGCGGACGGGTCTTGACCGGTCTTTACTCGGCCTTTGCAAGTCCAGTTCTGGAACGCTTGGGATATAGGATGGCCAACTTGAGGCTCATCTCGCGCGACGCGGGCCGATAGGGGACAACTGTTTGGTGCTGATCTAATGGCAGCGCCGGTGTGTTGTTCCGCCTGCAGGTCCGCTGGGGCCGAATGGGTCCGCCGATGGCTTTGCGAGCCCCTCGTCGCGTGCTCTCCAACCCAACGCAGTTCTAATCGAACCGCACCGGCTTGTTCAGGTAGAACTTGCTCATCTCGGCGCGGTACCGGTCCATGGTTTCCTTATTGAGAGCGAGCGGCGGTTTCGCATCGGCCGGCAGCACAGAGAAGTATTTCATCTCCGTCGTCGCGGTGGCGAATTCGGCCCGCGCCTCCTGGACGAGTTCCGGCTTGGTTAAGAAGTCGAGAATCGCCCCAGCCAGCACCTTCGAGCCAGATATCATTCCCTTGTGGGCGATCGTCGAGGTCGGCGTCACTGCCGCTTGCCAGTTGTGATAGCTGATGCCCGGAACGCTGGCCGGGAAATTCAGGACCCCGCTGGGCACCACCCAGCTGACGTCACCCTTGTTGTCCGACGCCGCCACTTGCGGCTGGCCTCCGAGCGGCGTCACTCTCGTGTTCAGTCCCACCACCTTCACTCCCGTGGCGGTCTGGAATCGGCGGGCGAAGTCCTGCTCCTCGGCGCTCCACTGCGGCATGCCGATGGTGTAGATGTTCGTCTGGAGAACCTGAGCAATCGACTTGAGACCGAGTTGCGGCCATGCGGCAGCATCGATCTGGTATTCCTGCGTGGTGCCGGTCATCAGCGCGGCGCCTTCGGCGATCTTGGTGAGTTTGTCGAACGTCGCCTTGGCGTCCACCATGTTCGCATCGCGCACGAACCACCAGATCTGCCCGTAGTCCGGGATGATATTGGGCTGGATGCCGCCCGCCGTGATGGCCCGGTGGGCCCGATAGGTCGGGCGCAAGTGCTCGCGCAGCTTGTCGAACCCAATGTCCATCAGTTCGATCGCATCGACCGCATCCTTGCCATCCCACGGATTGACGGCACCGTGGGCACTCTTGCCGTGGAAGTCGAATTTCGCGCTGATCGCCGCATAACTCGTGAGGCCGTAGGCGGTCGAGAGATTATCACCGATGTGCAGTAAGACGGCAATGTCGGCATCTTTGAAGAGGCCGGCCCGCACCAAGTAAGGCCTGCTGATGAGTTGCTCTTCCGCAGGGCCGAGCGAAATAGCGACGCTGCCGGGAATGTTGTAGCGCTGCATTACCTGCTTGACCGCGTAGGCCGCCCCGATGGAAACGCCCGCATGGGTATTGTGACCTTCCATGTGGCCAGGCCCGCCTACGACAAGGGGTTTGCGCTCGATGCTGCCGGGCGTTTGTGAGCCGCCTGGGAGCGCGTCAATTTCCGACACAATTACGATCTGCGGCTTTCCGGTGCCCCAATGGGCCCAGATATTGGTAGGCATGCCGGCCGTGCCGGTTTCTACCGTGAAGCCGATCGATTCCAATACTTGCTTGATAAACTTGGTGCTTTCGACCTCCTGCATTCCGAGCTCGCCGAAATAGTAGACGGTGTCGCCGATGGTGGCGATCTGTTCGGCATTACGCTCGACCACCTCACTAGCGAGTGTCTTTGCCTCGTTCGGCTCGGCCAAGGCCGGCGCCGTGAGCGCCCCCAAAAAAAACGCAACGGCGACCCCTTGCACAATGTTTTCGCTAATCATCATCGGCTCCTAACTCACCTCTTGCGAAACCAGTTATCGGCCATTCCCCAATAGTCTGCTTTGGGACCGATATAAGGGGAATTGGCACTACCGGACGCTCAAGCATCGGACGAGTTTTGCGGCCGCGCCGCCGACCACGTAGCCTAGCAATTTTGGGGCCGGGGTCCAAATCGGACGCCATGACAGCAGAAGGACCAGCGGGTGAGGCTTACCGCATCAAGAACCCCTTGCCCCCGCTTGCCCTCCCTACGGCCCCAGCAAAATCGACCCCCGGAACGCATAGCCTGACGGCCTGCCGGTCCCACGGGCGGCAAGGGGTGCATTGGTATGCAGAGTTGCGGGGGACCCCGATGGCTCCGCTCATCGGGAGCCGCCAACCACCTTGAAGATGGGACCCGGGCATCTCGCCTTGAATGGAACCCGACACTGCAGACCAAAGCCCTCGCACTCGCTTCGCTCGTGCTCGGATCGCGCGGGCCTTTAGTCGCTTCTTTGAAATCAGTTGCTGCCGTTTTGAGATTTTGATCCGGTGACCACAGGCTCATTTCCGCGGTGTGATAGGGAACAACTTTTTCGCTGCCGCCGGCAGGACCGCTGGGACCCAACAGGCCGGATGGCTAGCGCCGGTCCTTTGTCTGGGTGAAGTCGTTATCGGGTGCACACCAATTGCCCCAGCGCGTCAACCATAGGCCAGCGACCAACCTGGTGCTCGCAGCCAGCAGCGATCATCGGGGATATCGTCGGTGCGATAAAGTCTCGTGACCTTATCCCAACCGTCTTTTTGTAGAGCCGCGGTCAGAGCAGCCTCGGACCCCTCATCGCGGCCGCCCTCACACGGATAGATGCCAACTGCCGATATCCATTTGGCGAGATACTCACTGCCTTTGCGCTCAACGCGAAATACGGCACCATGCCGCGCAATCGAGCCGGCGGTTCCCGTAGACAGGGTTTTCGCCGTCAGAGGCAAAATCAATCGACCGCCATCATTCAGGCGGTCGAGCCAGTTGTCCGCCGGCCGGGTCGCGCCAGCATTGACATAAATTGCATCGGCCGAATCGAAGGGCAATTGGACGCCGTCGCCCTCCAGCACATGGACGTTTGCGGTTGCGGAGAAGTTTTGCTCCGCGCGCTGCGCCAGAGAGGGGTCGAACTCGATGGCTGTCACCCTCCCGGTGCTGCCGACGAGGTGGGCCATGATGGCGGTGTAGTAGCCGGTCCCCGTGCCAACGTGGACAACGTGCTCCCCCTCGCGAAGAACGAGGCTTGCCATCAAGGGAGCATGATAGGACGGCATCCCATTATTGAGGCCGCGCTCTGGCACGATACCGATCAGGACGTCGCAATAGAGGTAAACCGGATCGGCACTGGGCGTGAAAACATAGCCTGTAGACCGCAATATCGGCCAAGGCCCCGGTCCGAGATATCGCTCACGTTCGACGCCCGCAAAGGCCTCTTCCAATCTTTGGTCCTGCACCGACACTGAAGCCAGAACCTGCTTGGCGAAGGCGCGGCGAACGATGGCAAGCTCTTGTGATCGAACCATAGACAAGCCAGCGACTGTTGTGTGCGCAATAATGCCATCCAACAAACCTGAAGCGAAGGACTTCCGCTCTCTGGCATCTTGGGTAACGACGACGCCCACCCGCCACGTTGGGGTGCGCCTTCGAAAGCAGAAGGATCAGCAAGCGAGCTTTACCACATCAATGACGAGCCCGCCTGTGCGCTTAGGGTTTATCGATTTCGTGGAGAGCGCATCGACCACCAATGATATCGACCCGCCCCCCGGCGAGGGGTGTTCCTGGTATCATCCGCGAACAGAGCCAATGCTTGGACGCAATGGTTCCCTCTCTGTCTCGACAAGCTTGGGATCACGGACGCAGGCAAAGGATTGCACCCCCTTCGCGGCAATTTCACGGACGCTTTGCGCATAGCTAGTATTTCTGAAGCCAAGACCCGCTGACCGGTCATGCAGGGCAGACTGTCGGACGCAGCTGCGGCGCCCGTGCCAGTCACGGCAAACAGCGTCACAAGGTCATTGCAGATCGATTTGGTTGGCGCAAGTGGTCGAAACCATCGGCAAAGTCAAATATCCGACTATCGATTTCAGGCTGTGCAGGTGGAAGCGCGGCAGCGCGAGCTACACAAGCGGTCGTGGCGGGAACGCAGTGACCTGCGGCGCTGGGTCGGTCTATCGACTCCTGCCGCCGATTAAACGATTAAACATCTGTCTCAGGGAACGAGAAGGAACGTTGGTGCTTGAAGCAGCATGCACCTCAATGACATTGCAGCTCTGAAAGTCGGTGATCGGATTAGGGCGACTGACGATATCGACCTGGATCACCATGCCTACGTCGAACGCGGGGAGACGGGGACTATAGTCGCCATCGAGGTGGAGGCCGGCGACAACGCTCCCACCGTCTTCATCCGGCTCGACAAGCCTCATTCGGGCCTGCGCGCCTACGACAATGAAATCTGGCTATTCCCTGAATGCGATGATGTGTCGTCGTGTGTCGAGAAGATCGGAGGCTAGCAGAAGCCGCAGAGGGTGCATCACGGGCACGTAGGCGCAAGAGCGCTCAGTGACGCCGGGCCCTTGCCCGCTGCACCCCGTACGCCCTAACCATCACATCTTCGGGCCCCAAAGGCCCCGACAAAGTCGACTCAGAAGGCGTAGCCCGACGGCGCGCCCGGTCCCGCTGGCAACAAGGGGTAGCACCACGCTCACAAAAGAGCACGCGCGCTGACAGACTGCTCGCGCTGGTAAGCGGAGATGGTCTCTTCGACGATGAGAAGGACGTTGACCAGCTCGCGCCGAAAATAACCGTGGCGCACCCGAAGAGAGGCGGCGAACAGTTCAGGAAATCTCGATAAAATCGAAATAACTTCGCTTGCCTGCCGAGCGCGTGATACCACCTAAGTGTACCACCTACAAGTTCACTGCCCGGCAATTTCCGCGCTCCACGCGTGCTTGCCCTCGGACCGTTCCCGGCTACACGGCTCCGTAGGACCCGCCCAGGACTCTTCGAGTTCCAGAATGTCGGGAAGGCCTACTACCGGGCAAACGGAGCGGCATCGCCTTCCAGCGCTCCACTACGCGCTTCCTCGCCCAAAGCGTGCGAAACGTGTATCGTTTACGGCGCGCGTTGAAGGCCGCAGCGATATCTGGCCGATAGCGATGTGCTGCGGCCACGTGAGGAAATAGCAACGGGAGAGGTAGCGATGACCTTCACCTTGAGAGAAAAGCTGGTTGTAGGCAGCATTCTGCTGGGATCATTTGCGGTCGCGATCATCCCCGCGGCAGCGCAGGAAAAGATCATACCGGATTTCTCTTCGAACAATGTCGGCTGGGTGGCTCTCAACGGCAACGGCCCTTTCTTCGAAGCTGTACCGAATGAGGTTCCGCCGGTGAACCAGGACCCGGCACAACCCTTCGTTCCGAATGGCGTTGGCAAGCAACCGACCTATCGAATTGCTGATCTCAGCAACCCGAACCTGAAGCCGTGGGTGAAAGAGGTCATGAAGAAGGACAATGCTGAAGTGCTGGCCGGCAAGGTCGCCTTCACCTGGAACTCAAGTTGTATGCCCGGGGGTGTGCCTGGCTTCATGGGCAGTGGCGGACCAAACCCCACCTATTTCCTGCAGACGCCCAAGGAAGTCTGGATCATACACAGCGAGGAGGTCCGTCGCATTTACATGGACGTGCCTCATTCGACCAATCCGAAGCCATCCTGGTATGGCGAGTCAGTCGGACATTATGAGGGGGATACGCTCGTCATCGATACGATTGGGCTGAACGACAAGCTACCGGTGGATGTTTACCGCACGCCGCATACCGAGAAGCTGCATGTTGTCGAGCGCTGGAAAGTCATTGACGACGGCAAAATGTTGCAGGTGATCTTTACGGTGGCCGACCCCGACACCTTCTACCAGCAGTGGACCGGGATGCGGCGCTATCGGCGCGTGGTTCGCGAGATCGGCGAGGACATCTGCGCCGAGAACAATCAACACTTATTCGACTATCACATCCCGGTTGCCGACAAGCCGGATTTCTGAGCCCGGCGATGGACCGTTCGCTTCGACCGGGCGCGCGCTTTGCAGGTGGGATGGGCCTGGTGACGACAGCCAGCATGCTCGCAGATTAGAGAACGAGCAAGGCAGGCGGCGCCCATGGCCGGCCCCAATGGCCCCACGGACTCCTAGGAGACTCACTGGCGCGCTTTGGTGGCTGGCCGCTACCCTACCAGCGGGGACGCGACGGAATAGGCCAAGCCGAGCCTCAATTCATAGAGGGCGGACCATAGGTAAACAAAAACTGGTGGCAAAGCTAAGTCAGCAGTTTTGCTACGAGACTGGAGCGACGGGTACGGGGTGCATCGAAAACTGACCGATCTGCGAGCTATCCTGAATCAACGGCTGCTCACTTTCAACCCCAAGAACGCTAGAGCGCGCGGACACAAAAACCGAAAAGCGCCATCGAGACGACGCTAGCTCCATTGAGCACCACCACTTCGTTGCAGGCACCGTTGACGGCTGCCTCAAAAACAGCGTGCTCTTGCACCTCAGAGGTGCAGAGGTGCGGGTACCTTTCATGAGGGAGATTTGACCAGAATCAATGATAGTTTCTCTCGGCTTTATAAATAAAAACCTCCAAATGAGGGTGGGAAGAGGCAGGAGGGTCTTGCGTGATGATTCGCGTCTCACCAGTTATTCTCGCGATTTTCACCGTTGTTGCGACTGCTGCATGGTCGCAAGAACCAGGTACTGCTGAAGATCTGCAACAAGGCCACAAGTGGGCGAAAATCATTTGTTCGTACTGTCATGTCGCCTCGCCTGATCAAGAGGTCGAGCCCATTTTACGGCCACCGGCGCCGTCGTTTGAGTCCATTGCTCAGCGAGATGACATCAATGCCGACACAATTCGAACATTTCTTACGACGACGCATCGGGACATTAATAGTCGGAGCGGGATGCCCAACCCTCAATTGCTCGACTTTCAAATCAGGCAACTGGCAGTCTATCTCTTGAGCTTGCGCAAACAGAAATAACGGTGAGGTGGGGCGATGCGGCGCGGAAATCGGACGTTTGGAGGCACTCTCCGCTCTGCGGTCGACCGTGGGAGCGATACCGAAGCTGACGGTTGAGGAGGGCGACCAACCAACTTTCCGGCCTTCGAAAGCCCGAGCTGGCGCCCATCAGCACCACGCCAGGGAAACGCCCGCCACCAGAGCAGCGAGATCTGCTCCAGTGCAATCTGCGGCTCGCACGTGGAATACGCGCCTCGGCGAGGGGCGGCATATTGTTGATCCCTCCCGCAGTAGATACAGTCGATAGGCGATCGGCAGGCTGGCATCACCTTAGCGATCGACAGCGTCACTGCCACCTGGCAATTGGCTTGCTTGCCGAGCTGCCCGCGATACTCGGGGGTGATTGAAGCCGAACCGTCCTTCCGGCCCCGCGCCAGCAAGGCACGACCGTCGTCTGGTTCTCCCAAGGCCGGTTGTCGGACGCGATGGCCGTGTCTCTGCGCGCTCGAGGACGCGCTCACGCAATTTGTCCGGCCGCAGATTTTCAACACCGACCAAGGCTGTCAGTTCACCAGCGCCGCCTTCACCGATGCGTTGACGGCTGCCGCGTGCGCATCTCGATGCACAGTCGCGGCCGCTGGATGGACAGCGTGTTCATCGAACGGCTCTGGCGCTTGCTCAAGCACGAGGACGTCTACCTCAAAGGCTATGCCGACGGCCGCAAGGCGCACGGCGGTAGCGCTGAATGGTTCGGATTAACAAACACCGCCCACATCAGGCGCTGGGTAGCCGCACGCCGACGGCGGCTAGGCGCGAAGGCATCAGCGCTGGATTGCCTAAAATAGCTGCGGACATGACGCTGCGCTTGGACAACGCTAATGCGTTGCTCACATGCCCACAGCAGCAACAGCATCAACACCGCCGGGCCACAGCGGGGCGTCCGGGGGCAATTTCTTGCCACCAAATCTGGCCCGTGTCTCACGACAGCAGATCTCAGTGACCTCGCGTATCGGCTAATGGCTGCCAATTGCGTCCGGGTCGCCGCGCTCTTCCCGTAGTTTTCGAGAGCCCTGAGCAAGCGTATTACCATCGTGCAAGGGCACTGCGCTAACGGAGCATTTCGCAAACGCCCCTGCAGCCGCATACTGCGATGGCGCCGGTGCCGCTGGGCATCCCGATTTCGACAACCTTACATTCCGGAGCCCTGTTGGGAATCCTTCACGGTGAGGTGCCCAAGCCCGCCACAGGGGTTGTGGGCAGACGCTTGGTTTCCGAACGCGCCACTATCGTCTGCCCTGCTTTTAAAAAGCGACGGTCTGCGCTTGCCGTAACCTCGAGGTGCGGCGTCTTACTCCGCAAGTCCGCTGGAAGCCTTGACTTTTGCACCCCGAGCTACCATTTGCCTGGCCGAGATGGTGCCGCCGCGCGAAGCCCGGCATGCCCACCAAATCCCCTGCAGTCTGCCGAACGGTGCTGTCCGCTCTTTGGTCATTCGGGTCGGGAGCTTTGGCCAGTTCTTCCCAGGCGGCTCGATATCTCGCGGCGCTTGGGCGCAGCGGCCATCTCTCGACAGGAATGAAAGCAAGATGACTTTGCCGCGAAAGGACTCGCCCGAGCGTAACGGAGCCGCTTTCGACAATCGCGAAGGCGCGAGCGAACTCGCGCCCGCAGAGATGACCGCCCTCGATTTGGGGCTAGACCTCGATTTGGAGCTAGACTCCCAAAGTAAGGGCATCGATGCGAAAAGCACAGGCAAAGCACCTCCCTTTGGCATCCCGCTGGGAGCGATGCCAAGCAATCTGGCGGAGCTGGGAGCATTTCTGCGACCCGACAAAACGGCAAGAGAAGCAGGCTCCTCACGCGACTTGATCGATGTGTATTTCCGCCAGATGGGCAACATCGAGTTGCCGTCCCGAGAAGATGAGATCGCGGTGGCTGAGCGCATCGAGGCGGCACAGCAGGCCATCGTCGAGGGCTTATGCTGCGTTCCTATGGTGGTCGAGCGGATCGCTTTGTGGGCGCTGGAGGTCACCACAGGCCAACTTCGCCCGGCCGACCTTATAAATCTCCCAACGCTCGACTATGATTCAAACGAAGAACTGATTGAAAAGCAAGGTCAGGACGCGCACCTGACGCCACACCTCGGGTCCTATGATAATAGGCCAACGCTCCAACTTGAGGAAAAGGACCGTCTCGTCCCCAACGGAGAATCGAATGCCGCGACTCTCCCTTGCCAGGACGGCATCGAAGTAGCTGCGCACCTCCGGCAGCTCATCATGCTCGCCGCGCAGATCCACGCGGTCGGCCGGAAGCCACATTCCGCTCACGCTCGCGGCCGGAGCGCTCGCAGGCGCCTGCAGGAGCTCACCTCCCGGTTTGCTGACGAGGCCATTGCGCTCCGCCTGCGTTGGGACCGCGTCGACAAGCTGATTGGGCTCGTGGACCATGAGCGGCAGATGCTTCTGCATGCCCAGCGAGAACTGGCGCGCTGCGAGCAGCGGGAGCCTGATCGCGCCGCGAGATTACGCGGTGAATTGTTGGGAATCATCGACCGTGTCGGCTTGGCGCCTGACGACTTTCAAGGTGTCGCCGCCGATGTCAGCAAGGCTCATTGCGACCTCAAAGGAGCGCGCGAGCAGATAGTGAGGGGGCATCTGCGCTTGGTGATTTCGATGGCGAAGAAATACCGACGCAACAGCTCCCTCGATCTTCTTGACTTGATCCAGGAGGGCAATCTCGGCCTCATGCGTGCGGTGGAGAAGTTCGACTATCGTCGCGGCGTCAAGGTCGCGACCTACGCCATGTGGTGGATCCGCCAGTCGATCGTCCGTGCCATCGCCGACCAAGGCCGCACAATCCGCATTCCTGTGCATATGACGGAGGTCGCGGCTAAAGTCCTGCGCGAAGACCGCAAGCTTTACCAGAAACATGGGCGAAGGCCCGAAACAGCCGAGATCGCCGCGCGGACCGGGATGCCGGTCGGTCGCGTCGAGCAAGTGCTGTCGCTGGTGCAGGAGCCGACCTCACTGGACGCTCCGATCGGCGAGGACGGCGACGCGACACTGGGCGACCTGATCGAGGCTAGCGACGCAGTCGATCCCCACACCGTCGCGGAGACAACCGCACTGCAAAGGCTTCTAGCGGAAGCACTCGGCGAGCTGACGCCGCGCGAGCAGCGCGTCCTGCGCATGCGCTTCGGCATTGGCGGCGCAGCAGATCACACGCTCGAGGAGGTCGGGAAGGAGTTTGGCGTGACCCGGGAACGCATTCGTCAGATTGAGGCCAAGGCGCTTGAAAAGCTGCGCCAGCCGCACCGTGCTCGCAAGCTCGCAACTTTCATTAGGAATTGCTGAACGTCGGGATCACCGTTGAGGTTGGCGTCTTGCTGACCTTTTGCTCCGATGGATGGCAGTGCTGCTCGTGCTTCATTTGCTGAGGGAGCTATGCCTTGCTGGCATGACAAATGTTGCCATACGCGACGCCGTTACTCCAAGCCTATTTTGCATTTGAAAACTCCAATTAATCGTGCGTCACGAACACCACACGCCTTGAGGCAGGCATCACCGCGCCGTTGCGTCCAGCGCTCACCAGCATTGGCGAGTGCGCGGCCTTGGCCGCCCGTCGCCCGTTTTGAGATCGCCTCCAATATCCGATAGACGCTCACCCGACCGATGCCGAGCACTTGGCGATGAGTCTCGCTCCGAGGAGCTGCGCTTTCGAGGCGCTGCG
>JASHRR010000185.1 GCA_030037185.1 Xanthobacteraceae bacterium
TTGAAAGCCCGCGGATTCTCATAGAGCCGCCGATCATTCGCGGCGCTCGGCGGCCTGATGACTTGGGAGCCCGCCCGTACGCAAGCTATGCCGCAGGACGGCACGGCGCCGACATGCACATTGGCGAGATATTTGCGTTCGGGATCGGGGTGGCTGGCAAGGTAGCGCATGCGCGGGCGGTTAATTGCTGCTCCAGCGGCGAGATCACTGAAGGCGACGCGCATCGCCTCAATGCAGTCCTGCATCGGCAGCAGCCGTTTCACATCCTCGTCGGTGATGATGAGCGTCATGTCCAATGTCGCGACGAAGTTTGGTTGGGAGATCGCATGCGAGAACTGCGCTCTTGCGCCATGGCGGTCTCGAGCTTTGCCAAAACGTCTATCATCTCGAGTGACCTCTTTTCACCATAGCTGCTTGGCGTCGCAGCCCCGCCCTCGGTGCGGGGTCGCGTGGTAGGGTAGGATTGCCATGCGAGGAGTTCGAAAGGATAACCGGACGTAGCATGGACGCGAAGAGCCAGCGAGATTAAGCCAAATGCTGTGGTCGGGTTGTGCGTCGCAACGGGTTTTTTCATCGAGCGGTCGGCTTGGCGGTCTGGCGTCAGTCTCTCCGGCCGCTGATTCCATCATCGATATCAGTGCGCCGGCGTTGTCATTAGCGGACAGGCCGCGAACGGGCGATTCGAGTCACCAGTCGCAGACGCCGGGATATGGTGGCGATCGATGTGTCGGACTGAGCGGCGCTCCGTTTGACGCGCGCCCCATTCCGGCACCAACTCGCCGGCCGGGCAAGAACACGGCCGCACGATTCCACGCCGCGACCGCTTGTCGTCTTCAACCTGATCCTTTCCCTCAGAAGTCCGGCTTCTCAGCGCGCGGAGCGTTGGTATCGCTTTGGTCGTAATAATATTGATGGAGGTTTTCAGCACAGACGGCCTCCGACAAAACTTCAGGCCCCGGCACATAAGTCAGGGTCGCAGTCCACGGCGTGGTGAAGACTCCCTCGTCATCGATCGTCAGGTGCAGCTGCAGAAACTTTCCTCGGTGTTTGCTGAAGACATCGCCGTTGAAAAGCCAATTCTCTTTCTTGTTTCTCTCGATGGCATCTTTTACGTCGTCGTATTCACGCAGCCGATAGCGCTCGACGATATGCAATGATTTTGTATAGGGCGTGCCGAAAAGGTCGATCATCGCATAGGGCCGATCGGTCTTAACACCGACGGTGTCGATCACCAGCGTGTCGCCCTCATAATGGCCGACCGAATCGCCGTACCAAGACGGGATGAGCGGCTCGGGATGACGGTCGTTGAGGCGCACGCGCCGCACGTCCGTGCTCGGGGCCGTGTAGATGATTAGAACCGTTTCCGGCTGCTGAATGATCTGCACCGCGAATTGCTTGTAGATGAACGGCACCGGCATGGGCCAACATTGGTTGGAAGGGTTCCCGTAGACGATGCCTGCCATTGACATTTCGCCGAACTTTTTCACGACCGCCGCTGCCCAGGGCTGCAAGATCGGATTAGTATAGTCGCCGACCAGCTGGTCGTAGTCGCTCACCCCTTGCACCCCTGCAGGAAGCGGAGGAACGGCCACCGAGCCCGAATCGTCGCCGGGCCGCTGCGGCCAGCGCGACCTGTTCGTCACCGGGCCGGGACCAGATGCCGGCGGCTCGAACCAGGGAAAGGCCGGGTGCATCCAGACACGGGAAAAGTCGGGGATCAATGTGGCGTCCTTGGTTCCGCCGCCGGCTGGCCCAACCCCCGACGTTACGGTTTGCCCCAGCGCAGGCGTCGCAACCGCCACTGCCAAGGCGACGAATCGAAGGAAATTCCGATACCTCGTCATGCCAACCCTCCCTTTCAATGGTCTTAACGAGAGATCACCGGGGCGATCGCTGGGATTTGGCTTAATTAAAGGTGCTTGCCCGCAGTGGTCACTCCCGCTGCCCTCACCTGATAGGACTTCGGCACGTCCTGTCCGGCCGCTGCAATTGAAAGCTACACCTTTTCTGCTTGCTTATGGAGGGCCGTACCCATGCTAACCGCGGCTGCCGCCAAGCCGTGCAAGCGGCACGAGGGTAATGCTCGTTCCTCACAGGCTGACGAGGAAATCTTCAATCACGGATCAAGGTTCATGACAGATGCAGGCGCTTGGGCGCGTCCGACCGATCTAGCCTTAACGCCGCCCCAGGCCCTCAGCTGCAACCAGCGACACTGCGCCCCTGGAGGTAAAGCGGTTTGATACCGCACCACGCCAGCGGTTCCTCAGCTCGAGCGGATCGGTAGCAGTCGGGTCCCGGGATGTGGTGTACAAAACAAATCGATCATAACATAATATTTCGGACTCCTCGTCGGCAATTGGTCCAACCCGTGGGTCATTGCAGGAAGGTGGAGTAAGGGAGGACGGCATGAACGCGCGGATGCGGAACCTTGTTTTACTGGCGACATTGGCGGCCGCGACGCCCGCGCTCGCGCAGACGGCGGCGCCTACAGTCGGGCCGGCGGGCAGCGGTACAAGAAATGCGCCTATCCCGGACTTGTCCGGCATCTGGTGGCACCCTTCGCTGCCGGGCCTGGAGCCGCCAGCATCCGGTCCCGGCCCGGTAACGAACAGGTCGCGCGCCGATGTCCGCCAGCAAAAGGGCATCAGCAACTACAACCAGCTCGTGGGTGATTACACCAACCCGATCTTGAAGCCCCAGAGCGCGGAGACCGTAAAGAAGTTCGGCCAAATCTCGTTGAGAGGGATCACCTTTCCGAGCCCGGCCAACCAGTGCTGGCCGGAACCAGTACCCTATATTTACAAGAATTTCGCAATGCAGATCTTTCAGCATCCGGACAGGCTCACGATCATCTATGAGCAGGACCATGAAGTCCGCCATGTGCGTATGAATGAGCCACATCCGTCGCACGTTAAGCCGTCCTGGTATGGGGATTCCGTCGGCCATTACGAAGGCGACGCGCTCATCGTCGACACCATCGGGCAGAAGACCGACCGTCCGTTTGCCATGCTCGATCTGTACGGCACGCCGTACACCGCGGCTCTACATGTGGTGGAACGCTATCGCCTGATCCCTTACGAGGAGGCGAAGGACGGGTTGGAACGGGACGCGAAAGAGAACATGCAAATCCCGGGAGATCTCGACCGCAATTACCGGGGCAAGTACCTGCAGGTCCAATTGACCGTCGAGGACGAAGGCGTGTTTACGATGCCCTGGACTGCGACCGTCACTTTTGGGCGCGGCACCACCGAATGGCCAGAAGTTGTATGCGCAGAGAACAGGCATGAATTCTATAACAACAAGGACTCCGAGGTCCCGACGGCCGATCGGCCGGATTTCTGACCCAGTCAACCAACCCTCGCGCGCTCGGGCCTGACAACCTAAGCCAGCGGACCCTGGGCGCTTCCCCAACTCCGGGCTCCAACAGGAAGACTGCAGACAAGCCTCGCGGTTGGTAGGTTCGTCGTAAGCTGCCCGTATCGGGGGGCGTCTTACCGGCGCGGGCGGTCGTCGCCCTGGTTCGCTGCAGGGTATGTTGGTTGGCATATTCTCATTCTTGATGGTCGATTGCGAAGACCGAAGGGCGCCGGTGGCGGAAGTGCTCCCCGCCTGGCAATGCGACGGGAGCGCGAGATGCGCCAACTCATGGCAGCATTGAGCCTGGCGCGATGGCATCGCCGCATGCTCGACAACCGGCGGCCCGAACGGCTCGGGCGCTCGTGCCCGTGCATTTTGCTGCCAAACGTTTGGAACCCAACATAAGGTTCCGGCGTTTAGAGTTGCGTGCTCTCGAAGGGCCGCGTCGCGGCTGAATGTAACAGCGGAGGAGAAATCATGCGTAAGCTTGTTGCAATTGCAATTGGCAGTACGGTGTTGTGTGCAGCGGCAGTTTTGCCAACAACGTCGCACGCGGCCGGCTGCTATCGGTTAGGTGAGACCGGCTATCACTGGTACCCCTTTTGCTTGGGTCCTACATGGCTTTACCCGCATCATCGCGTTTGCCGGCACGGCTATTGCTGGTATCGGTAACCCATCGCCTGAAGGCGGGGGCTTTTGCCTCGTCCTCCAGGTGTCGGTACCAAGCGGAGAGCTTTATTATTTATTAGCCAGGGTACCCCAGATGCTCGGATATTCCTGCATTTCCCTGGCACCAACAAAGTTCGGCGGTCTAGCCGCAATCGAGGCAGGGAGAACCTCTGTTGAGATTCCGATTGGCCTTTGGTTCGGTCCACATTATTGGACAAGTCCTGCGTGTGTTACGGATCGACGGCTGCGCCTGGTAGCTTAACCCGTTTGCGGATATGCGTCAGGTCTTAAGATCGCAAATCGGGCTGCGAGAGCGTTCGGCACGCGCAAATCTCCTTGGAAATGCAATGATTGGTATACTTGCGAAAGCGTGACTGCTTTTTGTCGATGGCTGACGCGAATGCGCGCTTCGATGGCGGTTAGGACAGCATTGCGCACGACGCCCGGTGATCAGATCCCCCTGCGCGCGTTGGCTGCCTTGAGGACCGCGCGGACAATCCGGTTATGGGTCCCGCAGCGGCACAAATTGCCGGCAAGTCCCAGCCGGACTTCGGCCTCGCTAGGTTGCTGCGTGCGGTCGAGCAGCGCTTTGGCCAACATGATCATGCCGGGAATACAGTAGCCGCACTGCGCCGCCTGCTCCGCCATGAAAGCGGCCT
The DNA here is from genome assembly GCA_030037185.1 of Xanthobacteraceae bacterium. The sequence goes on from JASHRR010000185.1 coordinate 4,686, forward strand.
GCAGGGGATGCGGCCGCTCGATGGTGCCGAGACCCTCGAGCGTGGTGATCTCCAATTCCCCGAGCGCGCCGATCGGCGTGATACAGGAGCGCAAGGGGGCTCCGCCGACGAGCACCGTGCAGGCACCGCATTGGCCAAGCCCGCAGCCGAACTTGGCGGCGTTGAGACCGAGATCATTGCGCAGCACGTAGAGCAGCGGCGTATCCGGCTCGGCC
>JASHRR010000019.1 GCA_030037185.1 Xanthobacteraceae bacterium
GCCGTTTCCCAAAGCGCGACGCACTGATGCTGCTGATGGCGATCTTCACCGTGGGCAACATCACCTCGGCGCTGGCGCCCAACTATGGAGTGCTCCTTGTTGGTCGGGTCGTGACCAGCTTTAATCATGGCGCTTTCTTCGATCTCGGTTCGGTCGTCGCGGCGAGTCTCGTGCCAAACGAAAGACGCACTGCGGCCGTCGCGACGATGTTCATGGGGTTGACCGTCGCCAATATTGGCGGTGTGCCGGCAGCAAGCTGGATTGGCCAGCAGATCGGCTGGCGCGCGGCTTTTGCGGGCATTGCCGTCCTTGGTGTTGCAGCGATCGTAGCTCTGGCCTCGGCGCTGCCCAAAGGCGAGAAGAGCCAGGCGCCGAAGCTCCGTCATGAGCTATGCGTTCTGATACGGCCGAAAGTTCTTCTCGCCCTTGCGACAACGATCATGGGCGCGGGTGCAATGTTCACCCTCTACACTTACGTGGCGGCAACACTTCAAACGCTGGCCGGTGCGTCGGGGGCAATGGTCACCATCGCGCTGGTGCTGATTGGCTTTGGCTTCACGATCGGTAACTGGTTGGGAGGCCGGCTTGCCGCCGGGTCGCTCGACGGCGCGACGGCGATATTTCTTGCTACGTTGGCCGCAATCATGTTCGTCATGCCGTTCTTGCTAGTGAATCCAGCCGGGGCGGCTTTAGGCTTGCTGTTGTGGGGCGCCGCAGCCTTCGCCATCGTTTCACCGGTGCAGACACGCGTGATGCAGGCGGCTGAGGACGCCCCGGCGTTAGCTTCCTCGATCAATATCGGAGCGTTCAATCTCGGCAACGCACTCGGCGCCTCGGTGGGTGGAGCGATCATAGCGTCGGGTTTGGGCTATGCGCTTGTGCCCACCGCCGGCGGGATCCTGGCCCTGCTCGGCCTTGTTCCAGTTTGGATCGACCGCCGGCATCGCTGACCGTTCTATGCGGCTTGACGCAGAAAGGAGCATCGCAAATGCATGTGGCACCTCTGGGCCCGCCGAGCAACGACGGATGCGACACCGCTGTGCCTCCAACCGTGCCCTACTACAGCATGTGGCGTGCTCCCAACGGCCTCAGTGCTCTGGCCCGGTGCGACCTCGATGGTTTTCTGCAGAAAAGCGTAGGCGGCAAGGCTGCTCCAATGTGGATGAGGCAATTCCCGGGAGAGGTCGTATCGATTTTCTTTGCTGTCTTACCGGTTGGATGGGTCGGCGAGTGGCACGAAAGCCCAAAACCGCAATGGGTGATCCCGCTCTCGGGCCGGTGGTTTATCGAAGCACTGGATGGAGTACGGCTTGAAATGGGCCCCGGTGACATTCACTGGGGCCAGGATATCAATACCAGGGCTGTCGACGACAATCGCGGTCACCGTTCAGGGCAAATCGGTAACGAACCTTGTGTTCATCTCATGATTCAGTTCAAGGCCCCGCAGGGCGAGGGAGTCGGCTGCCCTTTCGCCAAGGCGGTTCGCCACAGCTGAGTTCGGAAAGAAACAATGGGTACCGTCTCTCTTGACGAGGCAAAGACTCTCCCCGATGGCTTCCATTTTCTGCCTGCCTATCTCAGCGCCCTGAGTCAGGTCGCGACCCTCGACGACGTCAAAGGAATTTTGGAAGAGGCTCCGCTCTTTGTGCAACGAATGCCAAAAAGTGGAGCCGCACTCAGCGTCCGCATGTCCAACGCGGGCGACTTTGGCTGGGTTACCGACAAAGAGCACGGATACCGGTATCAAAATACGCATCCCATTACTGGACGTCATTGGCCGCCGATCCCGGAACGGCTCCGCACGCTTTGGACGAAGGTCACCGGAGAGGCATCACAGGCTAATCTCTGCCTCATCAATTACTATGACGCTGAGGCAAGACTCGGGCTTCACCAGGACAAAGGCGAATTCAGCACTCAGGCCCCGGTCGTTTCGATCTCCCTAGGGGACGAAGCTGAGTTCGTCGTAGGTGGAATGACGAGAAAGACGCCGACTCAGAGCTTTCGTTTGCGCAGCGGCGATATCGTGTGGTTTGGCGGCCCGGGCCGCATGGTCTACCACGGCGTTGCGCGGACCTTTCCCGGTACCTCGTCGCTTCTTCGCGAACACGGCTTCGACGGAGGGAGGATCAATGTGACGTTGCGCCGTATCGACGAGGGCGATGGCATTTCAAAATAGACATTACAATATCCCATCCGATGGATTGAATCCATATACGAGAAGTGTCCATTTTGCAATGGTTTCTATCGAGTCGATGGTGAGCGTGAAGCCCGACTTTTATGTCTATGCATCGGCGGGCATTTCTTACACTTTTGAACTGTACAAGCAGATGTAGGGTTGGAAAAGCGCCGGAAACCCTTGGGGCGCAGGGGCGTTTGTACGCTTGTACAGTTGGACTTTTTGCAGCTTTTGCCAAGTGTACGGGCGGATTACCCCTCTACGGTCGATGTACAGTTGGATAATCGCTAGAAACCCTTGCGGCACAGCGCTTTTGTACACTTGGAGAGTTGCAAGGGGGGTATACCGCTCGCTCTCTTGCTTCGGTTACAGCTTCGAGCTCCGCTGGGGGTGCTGGGGCTCCAAACCTGCGGCGTTCACGGGCCGTCACGTCAGGCTGTCACGCTTTTTCCAGTGATCGCCTTGGCGAGACGCTCGCACTCAGCCGCGGTTAGATCCGGGGGGCCGTAAAGCTTACGCTCCAATGCGGCAATCCGCGACAGCGCGTCGGCGAGCTTCCCGAGCGTCAACGGGATGGCCTGCCGCCCGGACAGAAGCCGCTCCATGGTGCGCTCGCTCACGCCGAGCTTCACGGCGGCCCCACGCACGCTCAGGCCATGCTGCCGCCGCCATGCGGCCAGTTCTGTCGCCGTCGTCTTCGAATAGGTGCGCTTCATCGGCCAACTTTCAGCCCGGCTGTGTCGAGCCGTCAAGCTGGCAGCTGTCAAATTGACGAGGTCGTCAAGTTGGCAGAGGCGATGTGGAGCAAACCAGCTCAGCAAGGCAGCCCGTCCACCCTGTGGAATTTCGCCGAGGC
>JASHRR010000186.1 GCA_030037185.1 Xanthobacteraceae bacterium
TGCCGAACGCGTAGCGCCCGCCGCTCTGGAACCCGCCGAGCGCGACCGTGAAGGCCGGCTTGAGATTCCTGACGGTCTCGGTGTTGATCTGCGTGAGCAGCGAGAAGCGGTGGCCCTGATAGTTGCCGTGGTGGAGTATCCAGTTCTGCGGCTCGCGCTGCGGGTTGAGGGCGCGCTCGTTGGTCATGTCGGCGGCACGCGCCGGCGTGAGCGCGCTTGCTATCAGGAGCATGCCAATGAAAGCGCCGGTAACGGATGTCTTGGTCATGTCGGCTTTCTCTCCCCCGCATTATTTCGTGTGCCGCGCGCCGAGCACGCAGGTCCACCCATCGCCCGCTGCGCTGATGGAGCGTAGGCCCGGAAACAGGAGGGATCAATATGTCAGGATGCGGCCCAGGAACGCAATATTCCTACGCAAGAGCGCGAGGACGCGCACGCGTTCTGCCCGGGTGGGACGGCGAGTTGGGCAGTCAGTGGGCAGCTCAAGGTCCGTCACTGCAATCCACGAGGTCGTGCTCCTCCAAGGAGAACACGTCACCGGCCCTGATGTTGATGTTGCGCGCGAAGCACACCCGTCCGGAGGTGTCCCTGATCCTTGCATCGTAAGGTCCGGACTCGACGCCGCTGATGCGCAGCCGCTCATCGAAATCCACCGTGCCATCCTTGTCGTTCTTGCATTGGTTCTCGCCCCATTTGGCAGTGCCGGCGGGCGCCAGCTGGAACTCCGAGATGGTGTTGTGCGTGAGATTCCAAAACCGCGTCGGGCGTTCGGCGCAGAACGCCGTCGCGACGGTGGCGATGAGCGCCAGAACGGCTAGCAGGGCCCGGTGCATGGCTTCCTCCCCGGCTTCACTAGGTTAGCGATCCGATCGCGCGAGCGAAAGAGCCCCCGCAGGCCGGCGGCGGGCACCCACGGACAAGTTATACGCGTGTAAAATGACAGCCCGCCAGCCCTCGCCAGCACAACAAAAGGTATCGACACGACGGCCGTCGGCGGGTTAACAATTTCATTGTACTTAGGTGGGCGCCCCGGGCGCTCGGGTTGCGGCAACATGAAGTTATCCGGGATGGCAACGCGCGTTTGGACTACGGAATTCCCAGCTGACCACCTGCCGCTGCTACGTTGGCTCATCTTCACCGGCGTCAGCGTGTTTGCATTCGTCATGGCCTGGCACTTCGGCCTCGTGCGGATGATGGTCAACGGCGACAAGACCTACATATCGATCATCATCGGCGTTCTCTACGTTCTGAGCTCGCTGCATTGCTTGGTGCGCACCACCGCGATCTCACGCGAACTCGACCGTGCGCACCGGGTGCTGGCGCTGGTGAGCAAGGGGATGCCGCAACTCAAGGTCGAAGGTGCCGACGTAATGACGGGGGAGGGGGCGAGGCTGCCCCGCGGTGAGGTCACCGGGCACATTCGCAACCTCATTCTCAAGTCCGACCTGCAAGGCGACGAGAGGCTTGATCAGACATTGCTGCTGCGTGGCCTCGCCGACGCCTTGCGTGGACCCAACCAGCTTGGCTCTTATGCGGGCGATACGTTGATGAAGCTCGGCCTGCTCGGCACTATCATCGGATTCATTATGATGTTGGCGCCGATCGCCGGCCTCGATGCGGCCGATCACGCATCGGTGAAAAATTCCATGGGTCTGATGAGTGATGGCATGGCGGTCGCCATGTACACCACGTTGACCGGGCTGATCGGCTCAATCCTTGTTCAAACTCAATATTACATGCTCGACAAGGCGACCCAGCGGCTGTTCGGGATCGCCACCAACCTGACCGAAGTGTTCGTAGTCTCCGTCCTTGAGCGAGCGCAGCATGGACGGCTTCGGTAATTATCCCGACGACAGGCCGTTCGATCCTTTCAGCGTCATGTTGTTCAAGGCGCTGCAGGTGGTTGCATTTCTTTTTTTCATTGCCTTGCTGGTGATCAATCCCGAGGCCAACCAGGGCAAAATCGACAGCAAGGCGGAATTCATCATCACGCTCGGCTGGCCCGACGGTCACCCCGACGACATCGATCTCTATACGGAGGATCCGCTCGGCAATATCGTCTGGTATCACGAGCGCGAGTCGGGTTTCATGGTGCTCGACCGTGATGACCGCGGCGGCCTCAACAATTCGATCACCGTGGCTGGCCGCAAAATCTCGAGCCCGATCCGCCAGGAGACCGTCAGCATCCGACGCATCGTCGCCGGTGAATATACCGTCAACGTGAATTATTATTTGGCAACAACGACGGCGCCTGTGCCGGTATCGGTCAAGATCGAAAAGGTGAATCCGACCGTCGAGGTGGTTTTCTACGATACCATCATGCTGGACCACATGGGACAGGAGAAGACTGCGGCGCGCTTCAAAATCTCCGAAAACGGCGATGTTCTTGACGTCAATCACCGCGACAAGTCGCTCATTCAGCTGACACGCAGCGTCCGCCGCAACGCGGGCGGCGCCAAATGAGCAGACAGACGAGCCAACACCCGAACGGAGGTCTCAGGAAGTATCGCCGATGACGACTGTCGTGCTTGCGATATCGATCGCCTACGTGGTCATGGCCGTGCTGCTGCTGTGCATGGGCCTGACCTCGCGATTTGCGTGGTGGCTCAAGGGCGTCGTCATCGTCGTGACGTCGGCATTCTTCATCGAGTCGTTTTTTGCCACCAAGAGTCTGCTGGGCTGGCCCGGCACCGGCCAGCTTCCGCACCGCTTTCAATTGCTATGGACGCGCGTCGTCGAGCCGGATCCAAAGGTGGGAGATGCCGGCGCGATCTACCTGTGGGTCGAGGAGCTTGACGAAAACAACGTTCCCAGCGGCGTGCCGCGATCCTACAAGCTCAGATATTCTCCGCCCTTGGCCGATCGCTCCAACAAGGCAAAGGACGAGATCATGGCGGGCAATCCCCAGGAGGGGACCGCGAGCGATATGGAGAGCGATGATTCCACCAGAATGGATGCGAGGCTCGACCAGCTCAACGGTCCCAACCGTCCCGAGGCCGGGCTCTCCAATATTGAAATCGAGATGTTGCGACAAGCCCAGCAGATCGAGTTTCGCCCGCTCTCAGGTATTCCGCTGCCGCCAAAGAATTAGACTGCCGTCGAAAGCGAGTTAAATTGCGGCGGTACGGCTCTTCAATTGTCACTCTTCAATGGATCACAATGTCGAGATTACAGGGGTGAGCGGGCCTCGGGGCGGCTAAACTCACGATGCATTGACGAGCGGAGCGCTGAAAAACCCCCATCATCATGCCGGCACGTGCCGTCGCGGTGGAGTATCTCACTACCGATCCGGCGGATCCACACGAGGAGGACACGAAGATGCGGATGTTGATAATCGCCGGCCTGACGCTTTGTGCAGCGATGGCGGCCGGACACGCTCACGCGGCCGATAACAAACGGGCTGACACCGCACACAAGCATCCGATTCGGAAGGAAGAAATTGTCAGACCTGAGGCGCCAACTCAATTTCGCATACCGGCGCACCCGCTCGTTTATGACTGCGTGCACGTCGCCTTCCCGCAATGCAGCCGGGGTTATAATGGCTTGAATGACGGATCGTTTAGGTGGGGGTGGTGAGCATCGCGGGTCGGCGCAATCGCGGGTCGGACGCGAACGCCGAGATCGCTGTCTTGCAAAAAAACCTCTCACCGTCTGCGGGGAGAGGTTTTTTGGTGTCTGCAAAACAGGTCTTTACCAGCGGAAGCGTATGCCGCCGACGGTAGACAAGCTGTCTTTGGCGAGGTAGCCGTTGTCCAGGCCGCCGCTCAGCCGATTGTACATCGTGCCGATGTAGGTGTCCCACTTCGCGGCGAACCTCCAGTCGAGCAGAACCGAAGCCGCTTCGAACGTGCCGGCGCACGAAGACAGAGCGGTCGTTGTGAGGGCGCACGTCCCACCGGCCGCATTCTTGGCGCCGCCCGAGAAGTTGTTCTGCCATTCGTAGTAGTAGGCACCGGTCAGATCAAGCGCGTCGGTAATCGCGTAGGTGGCGCCGAACCATGCAATTTGGAGGATTTTACTGCCGCCGTTGAACGCCGTGCTGCTGATCTGGGTACCGCCGCTGTCGACACAGTCAAAGCAGACAAAATCTCCGGCGACGTCAGTGAAGCCGGTGCCCGGGACGGTGAACGCATCGCTGGGATTGGTAAACTGGATCCACTCGTAGCCTGAATAGAGCTTGAGCCGATCCAGGGTGTACTTCGCGTCCACCATGACGTTTGTATTGTCCGACAGCGTCGCCTGCATGAACGAATCCGCAAACCCCGGGGTGAAGATGTTGACCGGGTACCCGACAGCATTGGTCGGACCAACGATGGTAATGCTGACGGCGTCCTTGGCGTGGCCCGCCATGGCGTCGGCCGAGAACACCCCGGGACCCACGGTGAAGTCGGCCCCCACGTCACCCTGGACCGCCCCTTTCTCGGCGTTGCCTTCAGCGTAGCCGCCGACCTGACCGAACGCGCCGAAGTGAAAATTGGCGACGTTGACACGGTATTTAATCGCCGTGGTGCCTTTGCGATCCTCGGTGTCGCCGCCGCCGCCCCACGACCCAAAGAAGCCGAGCGGCGAGAAGGCGAGCGAGCTCGCCAACGGGTCATAGGCCAGGATGGCATCCGCCATCAGCGTGTTTTGTCGCCCGAAGGTCAGGGTGCCGTAGGTGTCATTGCTAATGCCCGCAAAACCCAGGTCATTGTAAAACTTACCCTCCGAATTCGCATCGCCGTATGCGTTCTGCAGGCCGAGAGGAACGCCTCGCTCGGCGTATACCGAGTGGACGCCGTTGGCGAGCTCGAGGGAGTAGGGGTCGAACCCGGCCTCCAACTGGCCGACGAAAGACCATCCGGCGCCCAGCGGCTCCTTGATTTGAATGCCGAGGTTCGACAGGCTCAACGCATTTTGCGAAGGGAGCCATTTCCCGCCCAAGTTCATCTTCCCGGGGAAATAGTTAACGCCAGGGGCTGCGAACTTCGCGAACGGCGCACCGTTGGTCTCGTAGCCGCCGCCCACGTCGACCGCGCCATAGAACCGGACGCCATACCACGCCAGCTGACAGGCCGTCGTGAAGAAGTCCTGGATACTGGTACACGTCGTCGGCCCCTGCGGCGCCGGCGGCGCCTTCGTCGGCAGGCTGCTCAGATCCGCAGCGTATGCGGCGCCGACGCACCCAAAAACCATCGCGGCAGAAGCCGCGGACGCGGGAAGCCCGCTAATGCCCTTCATGTCCGCCACACCCCATCCTCGTGAAGCATTTAGGGGGCGGAATGTGCGGTTGCGGACATATCGTGTCAATGCGGGTTGAGGATTACTTTCGCATATGTGACATTGCCGCAACACTTGCTTTGGGGAGAGGCCTTGGGTCGGACGAACGGCCTGAAGCCGCGGGTGCCGCTCACGGGTGACACGTTGCGTGGCATGACGCTGGCGTGCTGCGCGTCACCCGAGGACGGCGTGGTGAGCCGGTCCCGGATTTTATCGGCCCCGCCAACCTCCTCTACGGCCCTGCGCCGGTCATCGCCAAGAATGCCTCCTCGACAGTCGCAACACCGGCCGAGGCCACGAGTTTGCGTGGCGCGGCGTCAGCGAGCACTTTGCCTTTGTGCATCACGATCACGCGATCGGCGTCGGCCACTTCGTCGCACAAGTGCGTTGCCCACAGCACCGCAACTGCCCGTTCGATCCGCATGGTCAACAACAATTTGAGGAGATCGGCGCGGCTTGCCGGGTCGAGCCCGACGGTTGGCTCGTCCATCAGCAGCACTCTCGGCTGGTGAAGGAGCGCACGTGCCAGCTCCACGCGTCGGCGATTTCCCCCGCTCAACTGGGAGGTCTTGTCGTGGGCGCGGTCGGCAAGCCCCAGGCGGGCCAGCTCCGCTTCAATTCGCGGCTTGGCGATGCTGTGGGCAATGCCATGCAGGCCGGCGTGAAACAGAAGGTTGGCGGTCACCGACAATTCGAGGTCGAGCGTCGGCTGCTGGAACACGATGCCGAGCCGCGCCAGTGCCGGCACGGCGTCCCGCGTCATATCGTGTCCCATCACCTCGATGCGCCCGGAATCGGGCACGAAAAGCCCGGAGAGAAGCTGGAAGAGGGTCGATTTGCCGGCCCCATTGGGACCAAGCAATGCGATGAACTCGCCGGGGCGCGCCACGAAGCTGACGCCGTTCACCGCCCGGATCGGCCCGTAGCTCTTTACGACGTTGTCCAACAGCAGGGCTGGCGCCGCAATTACGCCGGTGGAGCGATCGTCCATCAGCCGGTAACCTCCCATTGCGCGGCGGAATTGCATTGCAGGCAACGCGCCGCCGCGCTACCTGGAACCACGGGCGTCCCGCCCGCTCGTCAGCTCGGCCTGATACCGGCGGGACGTCCGCCCTTCCAGGTAGCGTGGGGCGCTTGCCCGGCCGCGTGGATAAGTCGTACGCTGGGAGCAATCGCCTTCGCAAGCAAAAGAGGAATCGTCCGTGCCCGTCCTACGCCTGCTATCGGCGCCGCTGTTGATTGTCATTTCCGTCGTCGCGCTATCCTCGGCAGGATGGGCCAAGGACACCGGCCTGGTCTTCGTAAGCAACGAAAAGACCAACAACATCATCGTTATCGATCCTAAGACCTACAAGGTTGTCAAGGATCTCAAGACGTCGCGTCGTCCGCGCGACATGCATTTCAGCGCCGACCACACCAAGCTCTATGTGGCCTGCGGCGATGACGACGTGATCGATATCATCGACGTTGCCAAGCTCGAAGTGGTCGGCAAGCTGTCGACCGGAGCGAGCCCGGAGACCTTCGGCATCGACGAGTCGCGGCGCCGCATCTACGTGTCGAACGAGGAGGGCTCCTCCCTCTCGGTGATCGACATGGACCAGAACATCATTGTCCAGGAGGTGCCGACCGGCGCCGAGCCGGAGGGCGTGTTCGTCAGCGAAGACGGTCACCTCGTCTACGTGACCTCGGAGGTCGGCGATCTCGTCCACCTCATCGACGCCGATGCTGGCAACGTCGTTCAGGATGTCGTGGTCGGCACCAGGCCGCGCCGCTTCGCGGCGACGCCGGACGGCAAGGAATTATGGGTCTCGGCCGAGCTGTCCGGCGAAGTCTACATCATCGACCGGGAGAAATTCGTCGTCGAAAGCAAGATCGAGTTCCTGCCGCCGGGCATGCGCAAGACCGACGTGACGCCCGTCGACCTGCGCATCACCCGGGACGGCAAGACCGCGTATGTGACACTTGGCCACGCGGCTCACGTCGCCGTGGTCGATGTGCCGACCCGCAAAATCCTGGCCTACATCCTGGTCGGCAAGCGCTCTTGGGGGCTCGGCATGTCGCGTGACGAAAAGACGCTTTATGTCGCCAACGGCTTCGGCGATGACGTGACCGTGATTGATCTAAAGACTCGCAAGGCCACGGTGTCGATTCCGGTTGGCCGCATTCCATGGGGCGTAGTGATCGATGATTAGATTTTTTGCGCGGCGCCGGACGCTTAGGGTACCCACAGCGCAGGCCGCCGGCGAACGCCCGCGCCCGGCGGTGCGGAGCCGGTCGTGGTGCCGCGCCGAGGGCGCCTTTGCCGGTGCTACACTCGCGGCGCTGTTCGCCGTTTTCGCTTTCCTGGCGCCTGCCCATGCGCAGGCGCCGCCGCCGCGCCAACAGCTCTCGATCGGTTATGTGGAGATCGAAGGCGATCCACGCTACGAGCCCGTCCGCGGCTACGAACGCCTGGTGCTGAAAACCCGCGACCATCCGTTCACGGGCGCCCAGGTCGGCATCGACGAAGCCGCCGCGCTGGTGCGGGTGCTCAACACCCAGTTTGGGCTTGAACGCATCACAGTAAAATCGCCAGCTGAAGTCGCGCCCGCCGTCACAGCGGCGCTGGAGGGACGCGGGATCCACTTTTTCCTGATCGACGCGCCGGCGGAGGCTTTCAAGCCTCTGGCGGCTGCCACAAAAGGGCGCGATGTGCTTTTGTTCAACGTTTCGGCCGAAGATGACACTCTGCGCCGTGACCTCTGCGCGCGCGAATTCGTGCATGTCATTCCGAGCCTCGCCATGCGCATGGATGGGCTGATGCAATATCTGGCATCGCGCAAATGGCGCGATATCCTGGTCTTTGAGGGGCCGCTGCCCACCGACGCGGAGACCGCCCGGGCGTTCACCCGCTCGGCGCAAAAATTCGGAACCCGGATCGTCGCCGACCAGCATTTTAAGGCTGGAACCGACCCGCGTGAGCGCGAGCAGAACAATCCAGCGCTGCTGAGCGCTATTCGCGGCAACTACGACGTGGTCTTCGTCGCCGACGAGGCTTTTGATTTCGCCCGCCAGGTGCCCTACCATACGGTGCTGCCGCGGCCCGTGGTGGGAAGCATCGATCTTGAATCGGTGGCATGGCACTGGACGTGGGAGCACAACGGCGCGCCCCAGGTCAACTCCCGGTTCGAGAAGAAATCGGGTGGCCGCCGCATGGAGAGCGCCGACTGGGCCGTGTGGGTCGCCGTCAAGATGGT
>JASHRR010000187.1 GCA_030037185.1 Xanthobacteraceae bacterium
GGGGTCCTCCAGTTCTTTTTCCGTCGGCAGTTCATCGTAGGCGAGCAGAGAGCCCATCGCTTGCGCCAGCGGCCGCACGTCGTAGCGACCGTCGTAACGCTTGTTGAGGAGCAGCAGGTATTCAGTCGCCTCGTCTTCGTTTCCGAAGCCGAACCGCAGATCGCGTTCGCTGCTCGGATCATCGCGGGATGACGCAAAGGCGTACCATTGCGGATCAGTTCTGTGCTTTTTCGATTCCTCCGTCGCGAAATACTCTTTGATAGCGGCTTCATATTCAGCCCGATCTACCGGGCTCATTTGCTTGTATCCTTGCTCGTTGACCATAAATCCCGTCTTCTCGAAGGCATAAACCAGATGCGGTGGCATTCCTGTGGCTCGCATCGCTTCTAACGTTCGCGCGCGGGACTTTTCTTCGGTCAGTGGTACGGGTGTATCGTAATCAGAATCAAATATCAGCGGATCGTCTGGCCCAGGTTCGCGCCCAAATTTTTCAATGAATGCTTCTCGTAGCTTTTGCCGTGCTGCCGCCAGCTTTCGCGTCCGTTCACCCATGAGTTTACCCTCCACGCGTAGCGGGGTTCGGCCTTCGTCCGCATCCATTGCGGTCATCCAGCGAACACGGCCTTCATCACGCCCCATCGAATGCTATGTCGATGGGACCGAGCGGCTCAACAGTAGACCGAAAGAAGAGCGGCCGACAGACCTGTAACTTTTCGATCGTTCAACTTGCGGGGGCCTAATCTGACTTGCGGCGCTGACCAGAGCCTTAGGCCGCGGCATCATCCCTAAGCGGGCTGTCGACACAGCTGCCGACTACGCCCCAGTCGTTCGGGAGATGGAGGCAGCAGGCATGAAGTCACTGGCAGGTATCGCTGCGGCACTCTACTGAGCGGGGGGTGCCCCTGAGCCCCCACGCGACTTGGTAGGCCGTGCAGGTTGGTCGCGTAATGGCTACTAGGCTCGTTGCCCTTGGCAGTGCTCACTCTAGGTGATATCACTCGCCGCGGCTGACAGGCTCCTGAGAAATAGCTTCAATACGCGGAAAGTGCTGACAGGCTTCGAGAAACTTGATCAACCCCTCCCTTGGAATTGTTGTGGTCATGGAGTTGACCAGGGGGTGATAGTTCAAAAGCTCATGGGCCAGCATCGGTGCATCAAGCACGACGGTCACTTTGCGACCGACATCGTTAATCGCCCCGAATGGTGTGACTGAGCCGGGCTCCACGCCCAGCAACTCCTGTAGCGCGCCTGGTGAGGCAAAGGAGAACCGGCCACTGGCCCCCATCCGGCGATGAAGGCCTTTCAAGTCAATTGCGGCTTCCTCGCCGGCAACGATCAGGTAGTAGGCGCCACGCTTGTCCCTGAGGAACAGATTCTTGGTATGTCCGCCAGGGATTTTGCCCCGCAACCCGCGGGATTGCTCGACCGTGAACAAAGGCGGGTGAGATACAGTGGCGTGAGGGATCTTGAGCTGGTCGAGGAATGCGAAGAGATCGGCGGGAGTTGCGGGCATGATGAATGAGCCAACACGCTTTGTGCAGGCGCCGGTGGTTGAAGAGCGGGGCAGCCTTTATGGGCGCCCCTCGTGTGGTGCGTCTGTCCACCGGTCCGCCGCTAGGGCAGCGGCCCCGGGGAACCCTGGGCTCGCGAAACCGACGAACGCCAGCGTCAGACCACTTTAGCGTTTGTCCCAGGTTACCACAGCCCACGCCCGTTCGTGCAGGTAGTAGATCAGGATCTTGGTCACGACCTCGACCGCCGCAATGCTGCCGGCAAGACTAACTTTTCCGGTCATGAAGAAGCTGATGGTGAACGTATCGATGGAGCCGACCGCCCGCCAGGTCACGGCCTTCATGAATGATCGGCCATGTCCCTCATGGCCGCGGACCAGGTTCATCCAGCTCCGGGCACCAGATTGGATTTCGACGTGCCGCGGCCCGGGCGCGGAAAGATTCGGTATGAAACGCATCCGCGAAAATTCCCCATTGACGAGAATTAAATTCTATATAGATGTTAAAAGCGGATATCAAACAGAAGATCTTTCTTTTATCATCGAGGCCTCTCGTGAAACAAGCGCCCTCCCCAGCGCGCCCCGACGAGATTTTCCTTCTCGTGGCCGATCACCAAGGGTGCAGGCGCGCTCGGCCAGCGCTCGAGGGCGGGCAGAACTTGACGGCAGAGCCGGGACGCCGGCTCGACCCCGAAGGCTTGGTGCGACCGATCCTCCCCTTCCGCGGTCGGCGCGTCATGGAGGTCATGCGCGATCGGGGCATTGACCTCAGTGCGACCTGCGGAGCAGCCTGCGCCGGCTGCCATGTCTACCTCGATCGGCCTTCTCCCGAGCGCCTGCATCTGATGTGGCCCGGCCTCAGCGGGCTGCGCGTGCGCCTCGCGCCGGGCTCGGAATTGGAGTGATACCCGTGGATCGGCTCGACGAACTTGAAGCCCAGAGCATCTTCATCTTCCGCGAGGCGTTCGCGCGGCTGAGGAAGCTTGCCTTGCTGTGGTCGCTCGGCAAGGACTCCAACGTGATGATATGGCTCGCCCGCAAGGCTTTCTTCGGTCACATGCCGTTCCCGGTCATGCATGTGGATACGGGAAAGAAGTTTCCCGAGATGTACGCATTCCGGGATCGCTATGCGGCCGAGTGGGGCCTCGATCTCATCGTTGAATCCTGCCCGCCGATCGAGGCGGTCGACCCCACGCTGCCGCCGGCGGCCCGTTCGGCCGCGCGCAAGACCGAAGGGTTGAAACTTGCCCTTGCCAGGCACGGCTTCGATGGCCTGTTTGCCGGGATTCGCCGCGACGAGGAAGCGACCCGCGCCAAGGAGCGGGTGTTCTCGCCGCGCGGCCTGCAAGGACACTGGGACGTGCGTGATCAACCACCAGAATTCTGGGATCAGTTCAATGCGCGGCTTCCGCCAGGCGCGCATCTGCGAGTCCATCCGATCCTGCATTGGACCGAGAGCGACATCTGGACCTATACCCGCCGCGAAGCCATACCGATGATTCCGCTCTATCTTGCCAAGAACGGCAAACGCTATCGCTCGCTTGGCGACGCCGACATCACCTTTCCGGTGCCATCGCAGGCCGGCTCGATCGAGGCAATCATTGCCGAACTCCGTCTCACGCGAACACCCGAACGCGCCGGCCGCGCCATGGACCACGAGGCCGAGGACGCCTTCGAGCGGCTGCGCGTCGCCGGATATCTCTGAAAGAGCCGCCCTGCTTCCCTGATCGTGGAGCCCCAGTGCCATGAATGCCCATGCCGCCCCGCAAGCCGCCGTCGCGCCAAGACCGCAAGCGGCAACCTCGCGTCCGCTGGTCCGCATCGTCATCGTCGGCCATGTGGACCATGGCAAATCGACCTTGATCGGCCGTTTGCTGGCCGAAACTGGAAGCCTGGCGGACGGCAAGCTTGATGAGCTCAAGGCGATCAGCGCCCGGCGTGGCGTGCCATTCGAATGGTCGTTCTTGCTTGACGCGCTGCAGACCGAGCGGGATCAAGGGATCACCATCGACACCAGCCAGATTCGATTTTGCACCCCCGCGCGCGATTTTGTGCTGATCGATGCGCCCGGGCACACCGAATTCCTCCGCAACATGGTCACCGGCGCGTCGCAGGCCGACGCAGCGCTCCTTCTGGTGGATGCTGGCGAGGGCATGCGCCAGCAGACGCTGCGCCACGCCTATCTGTTGCGCCTGCTTGGCATCCGCCAAGTGGTCGTGATCATCAACAAGATGGACCGGGTGGGCTACGACGACAGCCGCTTTTTTGAAATTGATGCCGAAATTACCGCCCATTTGACCGACATCGGCCTCGAGCCGGCGGCCGTCATCCCGATTTCGGCGCGCTATGGCGACGGCGTCGTCGAGCGAACCGCCGCGCTCGGCTGGTACCGGGGACCGACCGTGATCGAGGCGCTCGATCGCTTCGCGCCGGCACGGCCGGCAGCGGCGTTGCCGCTGCGGCTGCCGGTGCAGGCGGTCTACCGGTTCGATGACCGCCGCATCGTGGCGGGCCGGATTCAAAGTGGCTTCATCGCGGTGGGCGACGAAATTGCGGTCGCACCGTCCGGCAGACGGGCGGTCGTGCGCAGCATCGAGGCATGGCCCGACAAGGGCGGCGAGTGTCGGCCGGCCGGAGCTGGGCAATCGGTCGGCATTACGCTCGATCGCGAGTTGTTTATCGCCCGCGGCGACCTCGTCGCACACCCCGACAATCGGGCGCCCTCGGGCCGATCGCTCAGGGCACGGATATTCTGGCTGCACGACTGCGCGCTGACCCCCGGCACGCCTGTCACGGTGCGGGCCGCAACGGCGGAGACCCGCGGCATCATTACGGCGATCGCCAATGCGTTCGATCCAGGTGACACGACGGTCGCGAGCCACCCTGGTCCATCTCAGGTCGGCCAAAATCATGTTGGCGAAGTCGAGATTGAGCTTGCAAGCCCCGTCGCGGCCGACGTCTACGCCGACAATCCCCGCACCGGGCGCATCGTGCTCGACCTGGACGGGCGCATCGCAGGCGGGGGCCTGGTGCTCGCGCTCAGGCCAACCCACCACGCTGCGGCAGCGGAAAAACCGCAAGAGGCATCCGCCGCCACCCTCGATCGCGCACTTGCGGGCTTTAATCTGACCGAACGGCTCGTCGCTTTCCGCCAAGCGCTCGGCGGCGCGATCGTTTTCACCACCAGCTTCGGAGTGGAAGATCAGGTCATCCTTCATCACATTTGCCAAGCTGGTCTCGATATCGATGTCGTTACCCTCGACACCGGCCGCCTGTTTCCGGAAACCTACACGACTTGGGAACAAACCGAACGGCGCTACGGGGTGAGGATTCGCGCGGTTTATCCGCAGCAGGCGGCGCTTGAAGAACTCGTCGCGGCCCAGGGCATCAACGGTTTCTACCGGGCGCCGGAGGCGCGCATCGCCTGCTGCGACATCCGTAAGGTCGAGCCGCTCAGGCGGGCGCTGGTGGGCGCGCAGGGTTGGATTACGGGATTGCGCGCCGATCAGTCGGCAGATCGGGCGAACATCAACCTCGTTACCGCCGATCGGGCCTACAATCTCCTCAAATTGAGCCCGCTCATTGATTGGTCCCGGCAGGCCGTGCAGGAGTTCGCCGCCGTCCACGAGGTTCCGATCAATCCGCTCCACCAAAAGGGCTTCCTATCGATTGGTTGTGCACCCTGCACCCGGGCCGTGCGCCCCGGCGAGCCCGAACGCGCTGGCCGCTGGTGGTGGGAAGACGGCAGCAAGCGGGAGTGCGGCCTTCACGTTGCCACGGATGCGGCACGATAAGGGCAGCGTCGCCAGCTCCAGCCAAATGAGGTTCGCAGCGGCGGGGAGCTTTTGCGGTCGCGCTTCGATATCCCGATCCGATCGGGCTGGCGAGGTTTCAAACCGGCCCGCCGCGGCGGCCCCCTCAAGGCCGCACGGTCGCACTTGCCACAGGCAATCCGGTGACGGCGCCCTCCCTGCCCTTGCGGGGAGCGGGATCTGGCGCGGGCGAGGAACTCGGGTCACTGGATTTTTGCATCGCCTCAGGTATACAACCCGCCGCCAAGCTCGGCCGGGGGAAGGATTCGTTCCCGACACAATCTGAGGAGAATCCGATGAAGAAGATGTTGCTCGCAGCACTGCTTTCGACATTCGCGGCGGGCGCTTTGGCGCAAGAAGCGACGTGCAAATCCCAGGCTTCCGACAAGAACCTTGCGGGCGCCGCACTCAAGAGCTTCATGACAAAATGTCAGAAGGACGCCACGGCCTCTTGCACGAGCCAGGCAACCGACAAGAAGCTGTCTGGGGCGGCGAAGACGAGTTTTACCAAGAAATGCGTGCGCGATGCCGTGGGCACCTAACCTCAGCAGCCGGCGCGAATCTGCAGCATGGAAGAAACGGGACGCGATAGTGTCCCGTTTTTTAATTGGGCTGCGTTCGCATGCCTGGAGTCAGGCGACCACCGGGGCCGATCTTGGAGACCTCAGGAGGTCTGATCTTGTGGTCGCCCCCCGTTGTTCGTGACCCCGCTGTAACTCCTCCCCAGCCCGCTTTTCGGCAACCAACCGAGGGCCTGCAAGCCCGCAGCCGCCCAGAAGAGACGGCGAACCGCCTCCTTACCGAACCTGTAAAGGCAAATCGGCGCTTCGCGCCGGGCGCTTTATATCCTGGCGAATAATTCGGGGATTTACGGCGCATTCTGCTAACGATTGACCCGGCGCGACCACAAGGTCGCTGACTGCAGGCAATGTTGGAGGTCCCCGCGGGCGAAGCGCTACTCAACATCGCCGAACCAACGCTGGCGTGGCCTCTTCAATTTGCTGGAGCAACCCCGCCGCGTCGGACTTGCCACTCAGTAACCCGAAGGCGACCGCCAGCGTGCGTTCGCAAGCCTCGGCTCCTATGACGGGCCCGGCCAGCCGGGAGAATTTCTCCCGCACCGCATTTCTATCGAACGGTCGCGCGGGGTCGCCCGGCACATCCGTCACGGTCTGTTCGGCACGGCCCGACGAGGTCGTAACTTCAATGCGGGCCGGCCATCGCGAGGGAAATTCCGCAAGCAGGGTTTCGTCGGGTATGACCGCGACTTGAGCCATGAAGGCCCGGATGTGATCCGGCACCTGTGCGGGGGCCTGCGCCACATCGAAGGCCGCCTGCGGCGCCAGCGCTGCGAGCGCCAGCCGATAGGGCAGACTGGTGAGAAACGATGTGCGGTCGCCTGTCGCAATCCCGTGATCGAGCATGCGACGATGGAGCGGCAGCACGAATGCCGTCACTTGGGTGATCGTGTCGGCCGCGACCCCCGACGAGATGATTTCGATCAAGGCTTGCGTCGCCGCCATGGTCTGGCGCGCCGCGCACCACGGCTTGAACGCGACCTCTTCGAGCCTGAACCGCTCGCCCAGCCCTGCGGTCAGCACGACCATGTCCGGCCTTAGATTGAAGGCGCCGGGCAGGTATCCGCCGTCCAGCAAGCCGAGGTCCGAGGTAAAGCCTGCGCGCGCCGCGAGCGCCGCCGCCAGGCCCGCTTCAGCGGCTTGGCCCACGGCGAGCCAGCGCGCGGTGGTGGTCAGGCTATGGTGCCCGACACCGGGAGCGGACCGCGCCAACGCCAGCGCCAGCGCGTGCGCGCATTGCGGTGCGTCAAGACCGATGAGGCGTGCCGCCACGGCAGCGATGGCGAGGGGCGTTGCGAAATAGGTCGGCCAGATGCCGCGGTAGAGAACCGATGGGCCGTCGATCGCCTGCCCGAACCGCACCATCAGCTCGTAGCCGGCCACCATGGCGGCAGCCAGGGCCTCGGGGTCCTGGTTTCGCCACGCTGCCGCAACACTGACCGCGCCCGGCACCACGATCGCTCCCGGCGTCGTCGTCGAAGCGAGATGGATATCGTCGACCTCGGAGAGCCGCGCGAGCGCGCAGCGGGTCGAAATGTCGAGCCGCAGCCGTTGGAGCGGACCCGCCGCGCCTTCGCCCGCCTCGGCCTGCCAGCGCTTGAGCGCGGCGCCTTCGGGCGTGGGCAGGCTCGCAATCCAGGCACCGGCGGTGTCGGCAACGTGCAGTGCAAGCTTTTCGCGAAGCTCAAGCGACGGCGCGCCGGCCCCGGCAACGAAGGCGCCGAGGCTTTCGAGGGTCGTCATCCGGCCGCGTCCTCGATCGCCTGCATGTCTTCGTCGGACAGCCCGAAATGATGGCCGATCTCGTGCACCAGCACATGAGCGACGATGGCGCCGAGGGTTTCGTCGTGTTCGGCCCAATAGTCCAGGATCGGGCGGCGATAGAGCCAAATCATGTTTGGCATCTGCAGCGGCGCGCTGGCGGACTGAAATGGCAGCCCAACGCCCTGGAACAGGCCCATCAGGTCGAACTCGCTTTCGATATCCATATCGTCGAGCACCTCATCGGGGGCAAAATCTTCGACCCGGATCACAAGTCCGTCGCACAGAGCGCGGAACTTGGCGGGCAGGCGTGTAAAAACGTCCCGTGCCAGCAGTTCCATTTCCGCCAGGGACGGCGTCTTGACGGTGCGCCAGGCCAGCGGGTCGGCAATCGGATTGTTGGGCATGGTGCAGGCTCGCGTCACCCGGGAATTTCGCGCATTTCGTCAGCATTCATAATGCGAGGTTGACGCCGGCGCCATGATGGTGAACCGTAGGGCTGTCGCTCGCGAGGACGGACCATGCGGACATGGACGATGGGTTGCGCTTTGGTGTTTGCGGCGCTGCTGGGCGGGCCGCTTGCGGTGCTCGCGCAAGACTCGCCTGACCGCGCCAAGCTGCACCGCCGCGGACCGCTGCGAGTCGAAGTCACCCCGTCGCGACTCTACCGGCAATGCACCGACTGGTACGTCATCGAACATCGCCCGACCGGCGACACCGTGGTGCCGCGGATGCAATGCCGGTGGGCGGTGCGATAGGCGTTGTTTTCTTTAGCCGCAGCCGCCGCTCCCAGGGATCGTGTACCGCGGCGTCATCGCCGACCCCGTCTGCCTCGGGCGCGCCACCGAAAACACCGGTCCGCAGGTTTACTTCCATTCCCGAACATCGACAAAGCGGCCCGCGACGGCCGCCGCGGCCGCCATTGCGGGTGATACCAGGTGGGTGCGCCCCTTGTAACCCTGGCGGCCTTCGAAGTTGCGGTTGGAGGTCGAAGCGCAGCGCTCGCCCGGCTTGAGCTTGTCCGGGTTCATGGCCAAGCACATGGAGCAGCCCGGCTCACGCCATTCGAAGCCGGCCTTGATGAAGATTTTGTCGAGACCTTCGGCCTCCGCCTGCTGTTTGACGATGCCGGAGCCCGGGACGACCATGGCATTGACGCGGGCGCTGACCGTTTTGCCGCCGACGACTTTCGACGCAGCGCGCAGATCCTCGATGCGTCCATTGGTGCATGAGCCGATGAACACGCGGTCGATTGCGATTTCTGTGATCTTCTCGCCGCCCCTGAGGCCCATATAGGCGAGCGACGTTTCGGCCGCCAGGCGCTTGTTCGCATCGATGATGTCGGAGGGGACCGGAACACGGCCGGTTATTGCAACGACCTGCTCGGGACTAGTTCCCCACGTCACGAGCGGCGGCAGACTGGCTGCATCAAGCCTGATTTCGCGATCGAAATGGGCCCCGTCATCGCTCCGTAACCCATCCCAATAGCGCCGCGCCTCGTCCCATGCTGCACCTTTCGGGGCCTTGGGACGATCCTTGAGGTAGTCATAGACCTTGTCGTCGGGTGCGACGAAGCCGGCTTTGGCACCGCCTTCAACCGACATGTTGCAAACCGTCATGCGGCCTTCCATGGATAGCGCCTCGATCGCCGGGCCGGCATATTCGAGCGCATAGCCGGTGGCGCCAGCAGTGCCGATCTCGCCGATGATGGCGAGGATGATATCCTTCGCGGTGACGCCGTCCGGCAGCTTGCCGTCGATCACGGCGCGCATGTTTTTCGATTTCTTCTGGTAGAGCGTCTGCGTCGCCAGCACGTGCTCGACTTCCGATGTGCCGATGCCGTAGGCCAGGGCTCCGAACGCCCCATGCGTATCAGTGTGGCTGTCGCCGCACACGATGGTGGTCCCCGGCAACGTGAAGCCCTGCTCCGGTCCGATGATGTGGACGATGCCCTGGCGCTTGTCGAATTCGTCGAAATATTCGAGGCCGAACAGCTTCGCATTCTCCGCCAGATAGGCGATCTGCGCGGCGCTTTCCGGGTCCGGGTTCGGCTTGCTGCGGTCGGTGGTGGGCACATTGTGGTCGACCACCAGCAAGGTCTTGTCCGGCGCATGGACTTTGCGCCCGGCGAGACGCAGCCCTTCAAATGCCTGCGGTGACGTGACCTCGTGAACGAGATGCCGGTCGACGTAAATCAGGCAGGTGCCGTCGGGCTGCTCATCGACCAGGTGGTCTTGCCAGATCTTGTCATAGAGAGTGCGAGCAACCATAGCGGCGATCCTGTCAGTCGATTGGTGGTTTGAATCGGGCAGATGCTTAGTTAGAGCGCATTCGGGCGAAATGGAAGCGGGCCCGGCGCAGGCCTGCGGCTTGTCATGCTTGCCGAGCTTCATTCAGCCCCGGGGGCTTCCGCCGAGGGAGCACGGGCCGCTCGGCATAGCCCGAGCCGGTATTACCGGTTGTCAAAGTGCCGCTGGCACCAACCGCGACTCCGCCGATGTGGATCTGCATGCCGTTTGGCGTGCCCGCAGCAAATGGCTCTTGCTTTATTTCGTTGATGGTGCCGGCAACCTCCCTCGCCAACACGGGGGCGGCGGACCCGTGGGCGTCAAAGGGCCTTTTGCTGTGCGGCTTCTGCGGTTTCCGTGCTGCGCTCCTGGCGCTCGCCGATCCGGGCCGATTTGCCGCGGCGTGAGCGCAGGTAGTACAGTTTGGCGCGACGGACCTTGCCGCGACGCACGACGTGGATCGACTCGACGGCCGGCGAATAGAGCGGAAACACGCGCTCGACCCCCTCCCCGTACGAAATCTTGCGCACCGTGAAGTTCTCGTTGAGCCCGCCCCCCGACCGGCCGATGCACACGCCCTCATAGGCCTGCAGGCGGGTACGGTCACCCTCCACCACCTTCACGTTCACCAATACCGTATCGCCGGGCCCGAATTCAGGGATCTCCTTGCCGGCGGAAAGCTTCGCCATCTGCTCTATTTCGAGCTCTTGAATCACACTCATGGGTATCTCCGTCGGCAGCCCCTGTTTGCGCTTCCCGGCTGGAATGAGGGAGGGGGGCACGCCCTTGCGGGCGGCCTATACGACAAAGTCTTGACTTTGTCACCCATCTGGCGAGCCCTTGGTGCCGGATGGCCGGCCCGCTTGATAAGCCGCCCACAGGTCGGGCCGCCGCTCCCGGGTCAGACGTTCGGCCTCGGCCCGCCGCCACGAGGCCACCTTGCCGTGGTCGCCTGAGGTCAGCACCGCCGGAATGGCCAGTCCCTCCCATCCCTGCGGCCTGGTGAACTGAGGGTATTCGATCAGCCCATCCGAAAAGCTCTCATCGGCGGCCGAACATACCGTGCCCATCACGCCCGGGATCAGGCGCACGCAGGCGTCGATCAGCACCATGGCGGCGAGTTCGCCACCTGCCAGGACATAGTCGCCAATCGACAGCTCGATCAAGCCGCGCCGCGTAATGACGCGCTCGTCGACCCCCTCGAAGCGGCCGCACACGACGACAATTCCTGGACCCTGGGCGAGTCGGCGCACCCAGGCCTGGTTCAGCGGCTGCCCGCGTGCCGACATCAGCAGGCGCGGCCGATCGCCATCGGCCGCCGAATCGACGGCCCTGCCGAGCACATCCGCTCGCATGATCATGCCCGGACCGCCGCCCGCCGGGGTATCGTCAACCGAGCGGTGCCGATCCGTCGTGAAGTCGCGAATATCGACAGTCTCGAGCGACCACAGGCCATTAGCGCTCGCCTTGCCGGCGAGGCTTGCCCCCAACGGTCCCGGAAACAGCTCGGGAAAGATAGTAAGGACCGTGGCACGCCACATCGATCACCTGTTCTTGTTCTTGGTCGCCGGGCCTGGCGCCGCCGCCGGTGCGGGCGCAGCCAGCCCTTCAGGCAGTTCGAGCACGATACGCCGCGCCGCCACCTCCACGCTCGGCACGGCGGCGGCCGAAAACGGCACCATTGCGGTTTCGCCACCGGCGGCGGGCGCTATCTCCAAAATGTCTCCGGCGCCAAAATTATGGACCGCGACGACGACGCCGATAGCTCTGCCTGCCTTATCCTCTGCGGAAAGCCCGATCAGGTCCGCATGGTAGAACTCTTCTGCCGCCAGGTCCGGCAGCCGCTCGCGCGGCGCGTAAAGCTCGGTGTTGCGCAACCGCTCGGCGGATGCCCGGTCCGTCACGCCCTTGAGGCGAGCGACCAGGCAGTCCCTGCCGGGCCGGATGGCTTCGATCTCGAATGCCCGCGTTCCATCTGCCGTCTGCAGAGGGCCGTAGGCGGCGACAGCCTCCGCCTGAGCGGTGAACGGCCACAGCCTGACCTCACCGGCCGTCCCGTGGGCGGCCCCGATCCGGGCAACGCAGATGCGGCCTTTTGCGGGCGGGCGACCAGGTTCCACAAAAGTTCCACCGGCAGATAAAAGCCGAC
>JASHRR010000188.1 GCA_030037185.1 Xanthobacteraceae bacterium
GCTCTTTCAGCCAACCAGGACCTGCTCTTCCGGAACGAGTGGAAGGGAGTTGATGTCGAGGAGTTGGTGCGCGCCCAGTTCTCGCATTTCGCCGATCTGATTGGTTGTCGTATTATCCTGGATGGCCCGAAACTGCGCTTCAACACGGCCGGGGCGCAGGCCATCGGGCTCGCCCTGCATGAACTTGCTACCAACGCCGGCAAATACGGGGCGCTTTCGGCAGATAGAGGTCGTGTGGATCTTCGCTGGAATTTCAGCGACAACGCCTTCACCATGAGTTGGACCGAGCGCGAGGGGCCGTCCGTGTTTCGGCCGAAGCGGCGCGGATTCGGCGTAACGGTTATAGAAAAAATTGCGGCGAGCAACCTGGGCGGTACGGTCGATCTTGACTACGCGCCGTCGGGTCTGACCTGGTGTCCGACCTGCCCAGCTGGGAACGCGTTGGAGCGACGTAACGGAGATCGATTTGAGGGGAAGTCAAATCGAACCAAGGCTGACCATGAACCATACCACCATCCTGGAACATCTTTCGACGGCCCGCCGCGATGTCAGGACGAATCAACGGAACATTGCTCGCCATCCCAAGCAAGCCGGGCGACAAATCCGGCTGATCCGGCAACTGCACATCCCTAATGGCGATCGATTAGACAGCTCAGACCTCACTGCCAGCACGGATACTGCGGCAACGCCTGGGCCCGACAGGCTCGCCTCGACGTGCATCTCGGCGGCAGCCGCCAGCTCTCGACGAGCTCGGTCAGGCAGCGGTCATAGTGAATGCTCAACCGGTCGAGCCGGTCCCGCACGTCAACGTGTACGTCGATGGTGAGGTGCGCAATGTCATGGTGCCGCTCGCGATAACGCCGCTGCCGCTCCGCACCACTCATCGCCACCGGAGATCGCTCACTTCCTGTTTCCCCACAACTTCCACAATCGCTCGATCTCGTCGGCCGCCCTGCGCATCAAACACTCCGCTGCAGGAATATCATTTGGATCAATGCCGCTGCGCAGCTCTTCAATAAGATCTTTGTCATTCAGCACGACTTCCTCGCCTTGCATATGCGGCCAGATCGCTCGCATGTGAAAGCCTACCTTCACCAGGCCAAGCCAGAACCTTTGAGCCGGAATCGTCCGACAGGAGCAGTCCTGCCGGTAAAGACGCGCCTGGAATGCTGCTCGCACCATGAGGAGGAGTCCACAACCGGTGCGCCGCAGTACATGACTGGCCACACGTCAGAGATTATCCAGCGACATTGACCGGGACGGTGATCGAACAGCGACACGGCGCCGAAACCATCGCGCACCGCGCGAAGGGCCGTGGCCGTTCCGGCGGGTTCCGGCTCTTCGGTCGCGGCAGCGGACAACGACCTTGGCTTCCGTGCGGGTTTTGCCTCCCGCGGCGACGAGTTCGCGATCACGGTTGGAGGCACAGGCTTTTTCAAGCCCAGATTCTGAATCTTGCTCCGTACGGCATTGCGCCCTCGCCCCAGTTGCTTCGCTATGGCACTTGCCGAATGATCAGGCCACAGAGCTTTCAGCTTTTCGACCTCCTCGTCGCTCCACACCGGCTTCGTTTGGCCAAACGGAGCCGCGTGTAACCTCGTCCCGGGACGAGGTTTCAAATCTTCGGCAGACCGATCGCGCACGACGACCCCGCTGTCGTCGCCCCCATTGGGAAGCGGGGCCTCTTCGGTGATGACGGCACTTGCCGCCTTCGGTATCGCGACGAAATGTTTCTGACTTTCCGACTCCGGTGCAACACCAACGGTGGAGGCCTCCGTTCGGGCCGCCAGGCCCTTCACGGAATCTCGAGGAAATCCCGGTAACGCCGTTCCGGCCGTCTGCTCGATCGCAATGCTGCCATCGGCAATGGTGATCGAGACGCCCAGCGCCTCGACGCGGATGCTGACGACACCGTTGCTGCGCAAATCGTTTCTCCGTGGTTTGGGCGGGGCGAACTCAGTGTTTCGGTCGCTCCTCACAGGACGCTTTACTTAGGCATCGATCCTGCCTTCGCTTACAACTATCGCATCTCCAGTTATGGTAGCGGCGGCGAGCTCCCGATCCGTCACGGTCACCGAGAGCCCGATCAAGCTTGGCCGGCCCATCTCATATCCTTGCTCGACCGAAAGATCGTGATGACCGTCGGGCTGTTGTTCAAAGTGCAAGTAAACTCCCGAAAATGCCGCGACCGCAGCGCCTGTCGCGGGGTCTTCCACCACTCCTAAGCGTGGCGCGAACATGCGAGCATGGAACGCTGAACCGACTTCGACGGTCTCGCGACAAAAGACATAAGCTATCCTCGCCTTGTCCCGGCCGAATGCCGCCTCCCAATGGGTCATGTGCGTTTGGCATCGTCGGATTGCTTCGAGATTCCGAACGGGAACGAAGGTTATCGGAACTCCCGCCGACCAACGAGACGGCCTATACGTACCGAACCCGATATCGTCGATGCTCAGTCCCAGCGCTTCCGCAATTGCTCCGGGGGTAGCGGCGCTACCAACCTCTTCGGGCAGTTGGGTCAGTTCAAAGCTGGCGCGCCCCCGGTCAGCGTCGACTGAGTTGGTTGCACAGTGAATCGGACCTATACCCTCCTCAAGGACGATTTTTCGAGAGCCGCCACCATCGATCCGGTTGAGCAGCACAGCAGTTCCCACAGTCGGATGGCCTGCAAAGGGCAGTTCGGCGACAGGAGTGAAGATGCGAAGGCATGCCCGGTGGCTCGACTCTCGGGCAGGGAGCACGAACACCGTCTCGGCCAGATTGAACTCGCAGGCGATCATCTGCATCGAGACTTCGTCGAGCCCGTCAGCGTCGAGCACGACAGCAAGCGGATTGCCAGCAAATCGCCGGCTGGTGAAAACATCGAGGGTGAAAAATTGACGACGCATCAGGAGTCTTCCTCATCAGAACCAACGACGTGACGGAATGTGGCTCGTGGACCGGGCGGTGCCCGCGGCTTCGACCATCTTTTGCAAATTGCCTACCCGCTCCGCAGTTACTCCGTAACTGACCGATCGTCATCGTAGCCGGCATCGCGGTACGCCACGAGCGCCTCGCCAGACAGCTTGGCCTCGACATGCCGCTCGGCCGCAGCCGCCAGCCTCTCGACGAGCTCGGTCAGGCCGCAGTCATAGTGCCAGGCCAGGCGCTCGAGCTGGTCCCGCACCGCGACGCGCAGGTCAAGCGTAAGGTGAGCCAGGTCATGGCCATGACGCTCCCGATAGCGCCGGTGCCGCTCCGCCCCAGTCATCGGCATGGTGAACCTCCGTTCTAATCACAAGCGTAACACCGTCGACGCGGGCTCGACAATTCGGATGAAATCGAGTTGACAGATACGTTTTTCGTGCTGGTCGGTGCCCGACACCGGCCAGCCTCGAAAATGCACGGGCGGAGCTCGAGCCCCTAGCCGGTCCGCTCTTTGATAGCGGGCAGCATTAGCCGTGCTGCAGCTGCATACGCAGCCGACGCGCGATCCAAGCGTTTCAGCAATGGTCTCTGGGCCGGGTAGATCCCATTGAAGCTTCGCAGATCAGCCGCGAGAGGGGCCACAAGCGGCCTTAGCCCTCCGCCTTGATGTGCAAATGGTGTAACTTTTGACGCGTTAGGGACGAGTGAAGTCCCGCAAAATGTTTGGGAGCGCGCCGTGAAAATCCATCGACCGCAGTTTTCGAAATTCGCCCACGCCGCATTTTTTATTGTCCTTGTCGCACTGTTCAGCGACATCGCGTCGTCTCAGACGGCGAAAACAATTAAGATTATCGTTCCGGCGTCGCCGGGCGGCGTCACTGACGTGGTCGCTCGCCTCCTGGGTAACCAGATCGGCCGGGCGCACGCGCAGACGTTCCTGATAGAAAGCCGCGCGGGAGCAAATGGGCTCGTTGCTGCAGAAGCGGTCTCGCGTGCTGTGCCGGATGGCAACACCCTGCTGATTATGATCACGGATCTGCTCGTTCCTCCCCATCTGCGAAAATTGAACTACGACATGCTGACCGGCTTCGAGCCGATTTGCGAGCTCGTCAGCGCGCCCGTGGTCCTCGTCGTCAACAGGGCCTCAGCCTACCGAACGCTCGCCGACCTGCTGAACGCGGCGCGCGCCAAGCCTGGGGAATTGACGCTTGCGGCCTTTGGACCTGCCAGTACATTTCAAATGGTGCTCGAGGCACTGGAACGCGCCGCCAACGTCAACATGACTTTCCTGCCATATTCCGGCGGTGCTCCGGCCGTGAACGCGCTGCTTGGTAATCATGTGACCTCGGCGCTCGTCACCTATTCCACGGCGTCCGAATACATAAGTGTGGACGAGTTGCGCGCCCTCGCCACAACCTCACGAACGCGGCTTGAGGCGCTGCCCGAGGTGCCCACCATCGCGGAAGCCGGTTACAAAGACTCCGAGATGGACTGGTGGATCGGGATATTGGCGCCGGCAAGGACGCCGAAGGAAAAGCTTTCCCAACTTGGCGATTGGTTCACTGCTGCGTTGCAGGCACCCGAGTTGAGGGCGAAGCTCACCCCCCCTAGGACTTTATCCGGTTGGGATTTGCGGTGCGGATTTTGCTGCTCTAATTTTGAAACAATATAACGACTTCGGCAGCATCATTCGTGGCTTGAATATCAAGGCCGAGTGACCGGCCACTTCTACGCTCTGGAAGCCTTCCGTCGTGAGTGCCCAGCGTGACCAAGAAACACATTACCTTCCTCGACGAAGATCAAGTCCTGTGGCTCCTTTGGCTTGCGTTGCGCGACACGGCGCCGGATACGGCACAGGAAATCAGGGACTGGTTCGCACCCGGGCCGGTCAATCCGGCAGCGGTGACGAAACTGGCCGACGGCCTGCACCCGCGCGACGGATACGAGGTCCATTACGGCCGGGACACGTCCCAGTCATTGAAGGATGCTTCGGTTGTCATTCTTCGCCGCGGCAGCCTGTCCTCCGACCTGATTGCGTCCGCGCCCAACCTGAGGCTGATCCAGCGGCTTGGGGCGCGGTCGGAGAGCATCGACCTTGTCGCCGCCAAAGCCGCCGGCGTGGCGGTCTCGTGCCTGCCGCGCCGCACGCTCGCTTACACGGCCGAGCACGCGCTGCTCCTGATGCTGGCGCTGGCCAAGTGCCTGTTGCCGGCGGACAAGGTCGTCCGCTCGGGTGACTACGATCCGAGCGTCGTCAAGCCGGTTGACGACATCGCTTGCAACTGGCCGGGGCTCGCGAACATCGGCGGACTTTACGGCCATACGCTCGGGATCGTCGGGCTCGGGGAGGTGGGGGCTCTCGTCGTCGAGCGCGCACGCGCCTTCGGCATGACGATCGTCTACAGCAACCGCACCCGTCTGCCTGCAGCGCGCGAGTGGGCGCTCGGCGTATCCTATCGCCCCCTCGACGTCTTGCTCGCGGAGTCCGACTTCGTCTCGCTCCACGCCTCGAATATCGGGCCGAACGGTCGGATGATTGGCAAGGCGGCTTTTGCATCCATGAAGCGAACCGCCTTCTTCATCAATACCAGCCGTGGGCGGCTGGTGGATGAGGACGCGTTGTTCAATGCCCTCGCCGACGGCACGATCGCGGGCGCCGGGCTCGACGTGCATTGCGTAGAGCCGCGCCAGGCGAACGATCGGTTCGCGGTGCTTCCCAACGTGGTCATGACGCCGCATCTCGCGGGTGGCTCGCGGCTCGGCGTACTCGAGGAGGCGGCTGCAATCTTCGCCAACATGCGTGCCGCCCTTGCCGGTGAGCCGCCGCCGCACGGACGCATCCTCCCGTGACAACGAATGCGCTCGAGCAACTGGCAAAATGGCAAGCGCACTGCGCTTCGGCGACATCCCCATCTGAAGCGCTGCGGACAGCGAGGCGTGCCGTGCTCGAACAACCAGCAAAATTTACGGTCTCCGCCGAGCTCAACAGCGAGACCGCACGAGCACCATCAACCCGGCGGGCGCGTCATCGAACGTGTGAGGTGAGTGATCCCGGTCTCGCCAGGCGGTCGAACTGGTCCCGCACGTCGACGTGCAGATCGATCGTAAGGTGCGCTTTCAAAGCTTTGCCAGTTTGAGTACGGTTCCGCCCGGAGGTGGCACCAGACGCTGTATTGAAAATTTGGGGTGCAAATGAATCTGACCAATGTAGTTCACCCCAAAACTTGGCCCGCCCCGATACTGCCCAGGATTAGTGCAATGGGGCTCGCTATTGCGGTCGGCGTCGCCTACTTCTTCGCGGCGGAGCTCAGCATTTCGCTTCTCGCTAAATCTAAGGGCCTTGCCACGTTCTGGCTTGCCGGTGGCGTGCCGACCGGCGTCCTGATCGCGCGTGGGCAGGATGCGAAGTTGCCGGTTGCCGTCGGCACGATGGGTGCCACCATTTTAGCTAGCATGATGGTCAACCAGCATATCTGGATGTCCATCGCCTTGGCTTTTGTCAATGCAGGCGAAGCCCTGCTTGCCGCATGGCTGATCGAGCGCTATTTCGGTTGGCCTTTCACCCTCGACAGGCTGCGCAATGTGTTAGGGCTGCTGACGGTCGCGGCCCTCGCAACTGCCCTCGGAGCTATCGGCGGGACCGCAGTTAACAAGTTATTCCAAGGTCCAACAGCCCAGATTGCGACCACTTGGCAACACTGGTTTGCGTCCGGCTCCATTGGAGTCATCACTGTTGCGCCTCTAATGATCGGCTTCGCCGAAGCCCTACGGAGGCCGCCACGACGCAACGAGATCGTCAAAGGCGTCGTAGCGATCGTAGCAATGGCAGTGATGACATTTATCATCGCCTCGGTGCCGCCGGAACCATGGGAGACCGTTACTTCGATCGCGGTGTTGTTTCCGATCCTGCTTTGGCTTGCAGCCCGCTGCCAGCCCGTGTTCGCCGCCGCGGCGGCGTTATTAGTTTCACTCACAGTCATTTGGATGACAGCCTTGGGCATCGGTCATTTCGGGAATCCCGCCCTTCCGATCGGTGACCGCATAATGGGCGCCCAGGCAGCCATACTGGGCTTCACGCTATGCGCCCACGTTCTCGCAGCACTGTTCGCCGAGCGACGGCAGGCTGAGGCCCGATTGCAAGAGGCGTTGGCTGCGGGGGCGGTGCTCGCCTTCGAGTGCAATCATGTGAGCGGCCTCGTGAAGCACAGCGATAACGCTGCACAGATCATGGGCTTTGATCCAAGGCAGCCTTTGACTGCTGCCGAACTCCACGCGCGGATTCACCCAGACGACCTCGCGCGCTTCGAGGCGCACCATAACCGGCGCGACGTCGACAGTCCTACCGCGGTCACCTTTCGTTTCGTTCGCCCCGACGGCCGGGAGGTGTGGCTTGAAGAAACGTCACGGGCGGAATTCGACAAGACAGGCCGCCTTATGCGGGTCAAGGGCTTGACGCGCGATATCACGACGCGCAAGCAGGCTGAAGAGCGCCAGAACCTGCTGATCGCCGAACTCGACCACCGCGTCAAAAACGTGCTGGCGCGCGTTGGGGCGGTCATCAGGCATACCCGCCCGGGCTCCGGCATTGCTGACGAGTTCGTCAAAGCGCTCGACGGCCGCATTCAATCAATTGCAGCCGCTCACGCGCTCTTGAGCCAAAGCCGGTGGTCGGGCGTAGGGCTTACCGACCTCATTCGCCACCAGCTTGCGCCCTACACAGCCAACGCAAACGCTGCAATCGACGGCCCAGATGTCATGCTCACCTCTGCGCAGGCCCAGGCAGTCGCGATGGTTATTCACGAGCTGGCGACGAATGCCGCAAAACATGGCGCCCTATCGAGCCCGGACGGCCGCGTGTCGGTGAGCTGGGAGCGCACCAGCACCAACGCAGCGGCGGTCCTGACGATCATATGGAACGAGCGTTGCGGCCCGCCGATCAACGCCCCAGTTCGACGCGGTTATGGTAGCAGCCTCATCCGTGATCTCATTCCTCATGAGCTTGGTGGTACCGTTGACCTGACGTTCCCATTGGATGGCTTATGTTGCAAAATCGAAATACCTCTCAAGGGGAAGCGTTAAGGCTCACCGCGTGCGCAGCGCCAACAGCTCGGGATGCTCGCAGCCCAGCGAGACCCTCGTGCAGTCGCCCAAGGATTGAATGTGTGGTCCGTCCGCGAAATGGAGCCGTCTTTGCCTAGTAAGAGGTTCCCGCGGATAAGAGTTGCATTCGGGCACGCCGTACAGAAGACTTTGCCGCGGACCGCTGTCAGACACCGGCCTCTCGTTTTGACGCATGGACGAGCTCAGGGCCGCAGTCTCACGCGGCCTCCAAGGCCGGAAGATCGGCCGCCGTTTACCCTCCTCCATGGCCAGCTTGGCAGCAGCGCCAACCGTCGAGCGCAGCGCGTCGTAGTCCTGCCCCTCGTAACGCATGACGAGACGCGTCGAAGGATCAACACCCTCGCCGGCAAGAACCCGGCAGGCATCCAGCAACGGCTGCGTCGATCGACTAACAACAAGGCGCCCAACAACGTGGCCGTCGAAAAGCTGGCCGCGCGTCGAGTAAGCCTTGCGCGTCACTGCGCGACGGTTTCACAATGATGACGATCATTCGCCCTCCTGCTCAGATCACCCTCGAGCCTCCGTGACAACCGCCGTTCAAGCAAGGGCAACGCATTTCCTTACCGGTTCACCTATCGCAACACCGTCAGCAATTTATTTTTTGGGGGGTGGACGGAGAGGGCAACGACTAGGCATACGGGTTTTCGAGCAAGATCGGCTCCTTGGCAATCTTTAGTGCCTTCCGAATGCTTTCTAGCGGTATGTCGAGCTTCTCGGCTAGTTCCTCCGGCGACGGTTCACGGCCAGTCTCACGGAGCATCTGGCGCCATGTCCGCACGACCTTGTCGATGTTAATCGCGATTGGGGGCATGGTCGAAACCCTCGTGTAGTCCGAAGACGCGCAGCATAGGCCTGTGGCCACCCAGGCTAGACAGTAACCCGGTCAAACAGAAGCGCCAACAAAGTTAGGGCCGAATCCGTCCCATATGAGACCCTCCTGCGGACACGGCTGGCAGGTGCGCACCGCAACACCGCCACCGCAAAGTTTTTTTTGGGGGAGGGTGGACAGAGCGGGAGACCCGAACCACGCAGCGCTCAATCTCATCAATCGGCGCTCCCGTTTCGTGCTCTTGGGAGACGCTGACGCGCCCGCTCGTCCTTGTAGAAGACTATGTGAGTTTTCGCACACCGGCAGTCGTCGCGCCCGACACTCATGATCGTGCAGGCGATCCTCGCCCCACAGCAGCAAACCAGGAAACAAAACCATGACAAAATTGAATATAACCAAAATTCTCGCAGGGGCGGCCACTGTTGCCGCCATCAGCATTGCAGCATCCGGCAGCACGCTTGCCCACGAAGGTGGAATCGGCGGCCACCCTGGAGTGACCAAGACCGAAAAAATGGTCCGCTTCGACCGTGACCACAGGCGCTTTCGGTTCGGTCGTTTCGACCGCTTCGATGTCATCGGCGCACCGGTGCCAGCCTGCTTCTACGAGTGGACCAGCGTCGGCCGGGTGAGAATCTGCCCGGATCTCTACTGATCAGCCTTAAGTCTCCTGGCAATACGATCCGTCCGCAGGGGGCGCGGACGGATCTTTTTTGCTGTGCCGAGTATGATACCAGACGCAATATGCAGAAACGCTTGAGCGGACTTTCCTGCCGTTCAAAAGGCGATGTCAGCCCAATCAACACACAATTTCACGCCGCCTCAAGGTGCGATTACACAGACTACCAATTTCTTTTTTGGGGGGTGGACAGAGTGGGCCTGAATCGCGCCGCGCTCGGGTCCAAGGCCATGGCGCCGGCAAAACGCACGCCCACGGGTACGGGTCCGAGCTCGCCTGCCCGAAAAGCAACCAGCTGCAGCAGGCAATAGGCAAGCGGCTTTCAGCAACGGACTCGATGGACCGCGTTGACGTGTAGGCGCGTGCACCTGCGCCTGGAAGGCTCAGGCGGTCACCGCCGCTTCAAGCACCCGATAGACGCTCATCCG
The DNA here is from genome assembly GCA_030037185.1 of Xanthobacteraceae bacterium. The sequence goes on from JASHRR010000188.1 coordinate 9,962, forward strand.
GTGGATACCCATCAGCCTGACGATCTCGGTCGCACCCTTGCCAGCCGCGCGCAGGCTGCGGACACGCCCGGCGTCGATCGACGGCTTGCGTCCCCTATACACGCCTTCAGCCTTCGCCTTGGCGATGCCCTCGAGCTGGCGCTCGCGCCGCAGGTTGGTCTCAAACTCGGCGAAAACGCCGAGCATGTCCAGGAAGCACTTGCCGGCGGCGGTTGACGTGTCGATCGGCTGTTCGGTCGCCCGCAAGATGACGCCGCGCTCCCTCAGATCATGAACGATATTGTGCAGATCGCGGATAGACCGGGCAAGCCGGTCAATGCGAGTAACGACGAGCGTGTCACCGGCGCGCAGGAACTGAAGAACCGTATTCAGCTCCTCGCGGCCCTCGGTCGAGGTACCGCTCACCTTCTCGGCCCGAACGATCGTACAGCCGGCGGCACGAAGAGCCGCCTTCTGGATTGAAACATCCTGATCGGTTGTAGAAACCCGGGCGTAACCGATGATCGCTGACATTTTGGCCCCTCCCTGTCGCATTAAGCTGTCAGGGACCGCAACAGCGTCATATAATTCGAAATCAATCCTTATGTGACAGATTTCGGTGTCACATCCAGGTGAACGCTTGGGTTTACCCAAAAATGACAGCCAATCGAGAAAAGTCAAACAAAATGACCGGGCTAAATTATCGCTGTCCGATCTGCGACCGCAGGTTTGTCGATGCAAAAGCGCGAAATGCGCATCTGACGACCAGCTCACGTTGCGACATCATTGAAGAGCTCGGCCGATTACGATTCCTGCTGGCCGACCGGGAAGAAGCGCTCGGAGTAGCGCGGAAGCAGCGAGACGAAGCACGCGAGCGGCTCAAAATCCTCAGCAGCGCCTGAGACCGGCACTGTCCGCAATCATGTCGTTAACAGGCACCTCGGCCAGCGCCTGGCTCAGCAAATGTTGCGTCAGATCGCTCATTCTGCCGTCCCGCGCGTCATAAATTGCGGCTCGAGCCAATCCGGTTCGGGCCGCGATCAACTGAAGAAAAACTGGCTGGCCAAGTATGCGTTGTGTGTCTGTGTGAGGGGGGGCTATATATTCCCCTCCGTTGGAGGGTCGTTTTGAGTTTGATTGGATATCCGGTAGACCGTAAGGATAGCCCGCGTGGAACGATGTGGAAAAGCACTTGTCGCGTCCACGATCCCTCCGCGGATATACTCCGTTATGATTGCTCGCAGTGGGCCGGCAACAGTGGCGGTCCTGTGTTTCTTTATTACGCTCCGTATCCTGGCTACCCTAATGGCCGTTATATAGCCATAGGTGTGGCGGTACGTGGGTATCTCACGGTGGTCCCCGCGGACGCGCCTACATTTTGGTATAATGAAGCTACTCGGCTAACCGAATCCAGAATAAAACGGATCCATGCGCTTATTTCCTACTTTGATACTCAACATAAATAAATACTGGTGACAGCGTTTACGTCACCAGCGAATCCCTGCACGAGCGCCGCCGCCACCTCGATATCCAACGAGTTCCATCCAAGCCGCATCGCCCAGCATATCGATCACGACCGCAGAAATGTACTGCCCGCGGCCCATCGCGGCATGCGACGCGAACGACCCCGACAGCAGCCT
>JASHRR010000189.1 GCA_030037185.1 Xanthobacteraceae bacterium
ATGTTTTCCCGGTCGAGCGCGTGGCGGTCGGCAGCATCGACTTCAACGAAGAGCTCACCGTCCAGGTGTTCACGCCCTATCAGGGCAAGATCATGGATGTGTTCGCCAAGGTGGGCGACGAGATCAAGCAGGGCCAGACCCTGTTCACCATCGACAGTCCCGACCTGCTGGCGGCCGACTCGAACCTGATCGCCGCAGCCGGAGTGCTGGATTTGACCACGCGCAATCTGGAGCGTCTCAAGAAGCTCTACGAGACGCGTGCGGTTTCCCAGCACGATCTGGAGCAGGCGGTTTCCGACCAGCAGACCGCGGAGGGCAACCTGCGGTCGGCGCGCGACGCAGTGCGGATTTTCGGCAAGAGCGAAGGGGAGGTGAACAAGATCGTGGCCGAACGCATGGCCGATCCGCGCCTGGTCGTGCCGAGCCCGATTGCCGGCCGCGTCACCGCCCGCAATGCGGCGCCCGGCCTCCTGGTCCAGCCCGGCAACCCGCCAGCGCCGTACTCGGTCGCTGATATCTCAACCATGTGGATGCTGGCGAACGTTGCCGAGAGCGACGTTCCGCTCATCCATCTGGGTCAGGAGGTGAAGGTCTCGGTCCTGGCCTATCCGGGCAAGCTGTTTGAGGGGCGGATCACCACGATGGACTCGATGGTCGATCCCAACACTCATCGGATGCTTGTCCGTTCGACCATCGACGATCCCAATCACGAGCTGCGCTCCAACATGTTCGCGACCTTCACCATTCGTACCGGCGACCCGGAGCGCTCGCTGGCGGTTCCGCTCGACGGCGTCGTGCGTGAAGGCGACGGCACGATGACCGTCTGGGTCACCAGCGACCGGCGGCGCTTCACCCAGCGCAGCGTCAAGATCGGCATGCAAAGGGATGGCTATCGCCAGGTCCTTGAAGGCGTCCAGCCGGGCGAACTGGTAGCCACCGACGGCGCGGTGTTTCTGAGCAATATGCTGGTCATCGGCCAGGCGGGCGGGTAAGCGCCTGCTACCGGCTCAGCTGACAAGCTCGCAAGCAGGTGCGCGGGTGATGCGCGGCGCCGGCCAACGAACGAGACCAGGGGTCAATCAGTGCTAAAGGCAATCATCACGGCTAGCTTGACCCGCCGCCCGATCGTGCTGTTGGGGCTGTTGGTGTTCTTCGCCGGCGGCCTGATCGCGTTCACGCGACTGAACATCGAAGCATATCCCAATCCGGCGCCGGTGATCCTTGAGATCACCGCCCAGGCTCCTGGCCTGTCTGCCGAGGAGATGGAGCGCTACTATACGATTCCGATGGAGGTCGGCCTCTATCCCACCCCAGGGATCGACAACATCAGGTCGACCTCGTTCTATGGTCTGTCGTTCGTCCGCGTCACCTTCAAATACGGCATCGACTACTATTTCGCCTATACGCAGACCGGCCTGAGCCTGCAGCAGAACGTCACGCTGCCCGCAAATCAGGTTCCGCAGATCCAGATGTCGAGCACGGTCGGCGAGATTTATCGCTATCAGGTGGTCGGCCCGCCGCATTTCGGGCTGACCAACCTGCGCACCATTCAGACCTGGATCGCCACCCGCCGGCTGTTCTCAGTGCCGGGGGTCGTGCAAATCAATCCCTGGGGTGGTCCAACCAAGCAATACGACGTGGAGGTCGATCTTCACAAGCTCGACGCCTATAGCATCACCATTCCGCAGATCGTCGCCGCACTGAACAATGCCAACATCAACGTCGGCGGGCGCGAGATCACGGTCGGCCAGCAGTCTGTCAACATTCGCGGCATCGGCCTCTTGGACAGCGGCGGCGATGATGATCTGACCAAGGGCTATCGGACGCAGGACATCGAGAAGGTGGTGCTCGCCCAGTACAACGGCGTCCCGGTGCAGGTGAAGGACGTCGCCAAGGTGTCGGTTGGCTACGTTCCGCGGCTCGGCATCGCCGGAAAGGACCATGACGACGACGTTGTTCTTTCCATCGTCGTGATGAACCGCACGATGCATACCAACGAGGTGTTGCCGCGAGTCAAGGCCGAGGTCGAAAAATTAAACAGCGACGGCACACTGCCGCCCGGCGTAAAGCTCGTCCCCTATTACGATCGCGCCGGCCTCGTCGAGGTCACCACCCACACCGTGGTGCACAATCTTGTTTTCGGCTGCCTGCTGGTGTTTTTCATCCAGTGGATATTCCTCGGCGACCTGCGCAGCGCCGTCATTGTTGCCACCAATATTCCGTTCGCGCTGTCTTTTGCGGTCATCATGCTGGTGCTGACCGGCCAGGACGCAAACCTGCTGTCGGTCGGTGCGGTCGACTTCGGCATCATCGTTGATTCCGCCGTCATCATGGTGGAGAACATATTTCGCAATTTCCAGGCGCGACCGGAACAGCGGGCGGTAGCCCTCCAGCAGCTGTCCGAGGAGCACTGGGGCGAGGATCCGACCCGGGAGAGGCCGGGCTTCGTCAGCGTGTGGACGGATCGGCTGCGGCTGATCCTGCTCAGCGCCTTGCAGGTCGACAACGCGATCTTTTTCTCGGCCGCGATCACGGTCGCCGCCTTCGTACCGCTGTTCACCATGCAGGGCGTCGAGGGCCAGATCTTCCGCCCGATGGCGCAGACCTATGGCTATGCGCTCGCGGGCGCGCTGTTCGCGACGTTTACGGTTACGCCGGCTCTGTCGTCGGTGCTGCTTCCCCAGCACGTGCGGGAAGTTGAGACGATCCTGGTGCGCGTGCTGCGCTTCATTTACGAGCCGGTGCTGCGCTGGTCGCTCGGCCACCGCAAGACGATGGCGATGATCGGTCTCATATTCCTGGGCGTGATCGGCCTGATGGCGACACGGCTCGGCAGCGAGTTCCTGCCGCATCTGGAAGAAGGCAATCTGTGGATCCGGGTTCAGCTGCCGCCTTCGACCGGGCTGGTGTCAGGAACGCCTGCGACCAAGAAGTTGCGCGAGATCCTGCTTCGCCATCCCGAAGTCATCACCGCGGTCTCCCAGCACGGCCGGCCCGACGACGGCAGTGATGCCTCACCATTCTCCAATGTCGAGCTGTTCGCGCCGCTCAAGCCGTACAACCAGTGGCCGGCGGGTCGCACCAAGGAAAAGCTGATCGAGGAGCTGAACAAGGAGTTCACCGACGAAGTGCCCGGCGCCACCTACAACTTTTCGCAGTACATCCAGGACAATCTGGAAGAGGCGCTTTCCGGCGTCAAAGGGGCGAACTCGGTGAAGATCCTCGGCCGAAACCTGGCCATTCAAGAACAGCTCGCGAGCCAGATTGCGCACGAAATGCAGCAGGTGCGCGGCATCACCGACCTCGGCATTTTCCACGTGCTCGGACAGCCCAACCTTAATATCACGGTCGATCGCGACAAGGCAGCTCGCTACGGCCTTAATACCGGCGACGTCAATACCACCATCCAGGCCGCCCTCGGCGGTACGGTGGCCACCACCTTGCTGGAGGGCGACCGCCAGTTCAACGTCACGGTTCGCCTCCCGGAGGAGTATCGCGACAGCCTGGAAGCGGTATCCGACATCAAGGTCGCCGGCGGCAACGCCTACATTCCGCTGCGCGAGCTTGCCGACGTCACGCTCGACACCGGCGCATCCTACATCTACCACGAAAGCAGCTCGCGCTATCTGCCGATCAAGTTCAGCGTGCGCGGTCGTGACCTCGGCGGCGCGGTCGCCGAGGCGCAGGCGCGGATCGCCAAGAACGTGAAATTGCCGGACGGCTATCGGCTGGTGTGGGCGGGAGAGTTCGAAGACCTGCAGAAGGCCCAGGAAAGACTTGCGATCATCGTTCCTATCAGCCTCGTTCTGATCCTGGTGCTGCTCTATGGCCTGTTCAATTCGCTGCGCGACAGCCTGTTGGCGCTCGCCGGCATTCCGTTCGCGGTCGCCGGCGGCATCGTTGCGCTCTACGTCACCGATCTTGACTTTTCCGTGTCGGCGGCGATCGGGTTCGTGTCGCTGTTCGGGGTCTCCGTCATGGACGGCATCCTGATGATCATCTACTACAATCAGGTCCATGCCACCGGCATGAACGCCACCGATGCGATGTTCCACGCCGCCACCCAGCGGATGCGGCCGATGCTGATGACCGCGATGTCGGCCTGCATCGGCCTGTTCCCGGCGGCGATCTCGACGGCCATCGGCAGCCAGGTGCAGCGGCCGCTTGCGACCGTCGTGGTCGGCGGACTTTTGATCGGACCGATCATGCTGCTCGTCGTGGTGCCGGCGCTGCGCATGATGTTCCTGCGCGAGAGCGGTCCCGAGGCAACCCATCGCGCTGGCTCGGAAGGCCTGGTGCCGGCCGGGTGAGGCGGGCTGGACATATCAGAAGCGGGCAGGCGTGATGCTGACCTTCCTGAAAAGCGAGAGAACGATCGACTACCTGCGCTGGATCGCGGCCTTCGTCGCCGTTGTGCTGACCTATGGCGTCGCCGCCTGGATGGTGCTGAGTCCGGCGGACCGGCAACGCGACGCCAGCGCTCCGGTGGTCGAAATCAACCTTCGCGACATGCCCCCCGCGATCCCGCCGAGTGATCGCGCGTCGGAGCCGGCCATTCCGGCTAATCCCACGGGCGACAATGCCCAGGGGGCATTATCTGACTCTGCCGATACTGCACCGCGCGTCGCCGGCGCCTCTGCAAGCCGCGCCGATCCGGGGCCGAGCGACGCTGAGGATAACGCTGCGGATGCGCCGAAGACTGCGGCGTTGGATAAGGCTGAAAATCCCTCGATCACGCAACCGCGGCCGCCTGCCGACAGCGCGTCTGAGGCGCCCCCCGAAACGGGAGCGCCGGCAGCCGACAGCGGCGGGGGCGGCAGGCCGTCGGCGACGCCGCCGCGGGTCGTCACGCCCGACGCCGGCACCGCGCGCGCGCCGATCGATACCAGCATTACCGTGAACCAGGGGACGAGCCTGCTCCGCAGTGCCAAAGGGCGGCCACCGTTTGGTGGCCTGCCGCTGCCTCAGTTGAAGCTCATGCCGCCGCTCGCCACACCAAAGGCGCGCAACGAGCCCTTCGCCAAAAAGCTCTCCCCCCCTGCCGGCTTGACATTACCGGCCATTGGACCGGCAGCACCGGCCGCCAATCGTGGCCACGGCCAGGACCTCGTCCACAAGCCTGCGGTGGGCGACGACGGCGGGCTTGCCCGCAATGCGATCGGCGCCGTCATCGCGCGCCACACCGCCATACCGCAAGCGGGCGCGCTGGGCGTTCACCTGCCCGGCGCGACGTCGCTTGCCGTGCATGCGGGCGGCCAGCATGGGCCGGCCACCACGGCGGCGGGCGCGCCCCTCGCCCCGACTGACGCAAAGCCGAACGAGGCGGGCGTTTCGACCGGCGCTGCGAGCGAACAGGCGCGTCAGCCGAGTGCTGTCGCATCAATCGGCGGTCCTGCCGTCAATGGCACCGGCATGGCGCGGCCCGCGCTCAACACCGGCGCAATCGGCGGGGCGAAAGTCACCCCGGGCGGACTCAACGGCTCGAGCTTCCGCACCAAGCACCCCTGAATCGCGGGCCAGATCGCGAACCTGCCTGGCGGCCTGGCCCGGCTTCGCGCCAATTCAGGCTGACTGGACATCGTCCAAACGACGTCTGGATGCGAGCATCACTTAGACAAAGCGCCTTCCCGCAACGTCAGGCTCCACTCAATTAGGTATCCCGGCTCGCCGCGACCGCCTCGGCAACACCCGCACACCTCAACGCCACGCGTAGAAACTGGCTGTCATTTATCACAGAGTCTACAAGTGCTTTTCACAGTTTACCTGTTCAAGTTATCCGGCAGAAATACGTGAGCGAGCCTCAGGAGGCATGCACAAGACCCCTCGCCCAATGCAGCAATCACTCATGGCCGAAGCTCGAAAGAAGATTCTTTGCATCGAGGACGACCGCGAAACTGTCGCGTTGCTGGTGGAGGAGCTTGCCGCACGCCACTTCGATGTCATCACCGCTTACGATGGCCATGAGGGTTTTGTGTCGATTCTCAAGCACATGCCCGATCTTATTCTGTGCGACATCAATCTGCCGCTGATGTCCGGCTTCGAGGTGTTGGAGCGCTTGACCGCGTTGACGCCCCGCCTCGGCCATATACCATTCGTGTTTCTCACCGCGCTGGCAGATCGTTGCAGCGAATTGCGGGGTCGCCGTCTTGGTGCGGACGACTACGTCACCAAGCCCATCGATTTCGATATTCTGGAAACAATCATTAAAGCGCGGCTCGTCGGCATTGCGCGCAATGAGAGTTGGCCAAAGCTGGTCATGCTCAACGAGCGCGAGATCGAGGTGTTGACATGGGTCGCACGCGGCAAGACATCAGGGCAAATAGCCCAGACGCTCAGGCTGACGAAGCGGACGATCGATTTCCATCTCGACAATGCTCGCATGAAGCTCGGCGCGGCGACGCGCACCGAGGCTGCTATCAAGGCCGCCATCGGCAAGCTGATCGAGCCGTGAGGCATGATTTTTTTGCGACCATCCGATATCCGGCGATGATACCGGCGCAGGCGCGCCGCCCGTGGATTTCGCATCGTCTCAGCATCCCGAGGCTTGCCAACAGCAAAACGCGACGCCCGCCGGGCCGCACCTGGTTTTCGAGGAGGCGTTAGCCCGGGCTTTGATGCGTGTTTTCGTGTGCCGATGAGGCGCGAGCGTCTGCTTGCGTCGCCCAGGAGGTAATCGGCTATGGCCGGCGTGTCCACGGTCCGGTCACAAACTCCTCGTAACCGAACTGATACTCGCCGCAGCGACCGACCTGATAATTGTCACAGTGGATTTTCTAACCGTCCTGCGACCATCCTAGTGAGGAGCCCTGAGACGATCGAAGAGGTCCCAGAAGGCATTATCGCGCCCATCGTTAAGGTGCATCCATGGCAACCCGCAACATCACCATTACTCTGAGCGCAGTTGTCGCTGTCATCGCGTCGAGCTTCGCGGCGGGAGTTTATTCGGTCGGACACATCGGCGGCTGGCTGAGATTGGGGATTGAGGCGACTGCTCCCGATGCGACCGCCCAGGCGGGGGACCCGGCAGCCGTGAGAACCGCGGCGCCGTCGTCTGACCTCCAGAGTGTCGAGCTCAACGACAAGCAGCTCGCCTCGGTGAGGGTCGAAACGGTCGGCGAATATGTTTTCCCGGTCGAGCGCGTGGCGGTCGGCAGCATCGACTTCAACGAAGAGCTCACCGTCCAGGTGTTCACGCCCTATCAGGGCAAGATCATGGATGTGTTCGCCAAGGTGGGCGACGAGATCAAGCAGGGCCAGACCCTGTTCACCATCGACAGTCCCGACCTGCTGGCGGCCGACTCGAACCTGATCGCCGCA
>JASHRR010000190.1 GCA_030037185.1 Xanthobacteraceae bacterium
TAACTGGTCAAGGATATCTGCCGCGCCGCCTCGACCACGCAGCAAGCCGGACGTCCTCGTGTTGAAGCGCAGACGGAAGGGTGGAGCGAATCGCCGACATGCGAACGCCGCATCGGGGCGCGGAGTTCCGGGGAGTCCCGCGCCGCGGCCACGCTCCGCAACAATGTTGGCAGGGAGCACAGGCAGCACGCCCACTGATTGGCGTCGAGCAGGGAATCGTCCAACATCGACCGCGCTACCAAGAAGGCTATCACCTGAATAGTTCCGACGGGTCAAACGCAAGCACCAGGATCGCCGTAGATCGAACGGGTTATCTCGGTGTCGCGCCTGTCTTTCATCATATCCAGCCAGTCAATCACCTCGCGCCGCTGGTGCCCGTATATCTTGCGCAAGACAGGTAATCTTTCCTCAACGTGCTGATCGATCTCGAAATCAAGCCAGTCGAGGACGATCTCGCTATAGAAGCCATTCATCGGCTCCCAATGCCAGCGCCTTGGCAACAAGCCACTGAGAAGGAGATTGCTCACCGACTGTTGGTCCTTTTGGTTTCTCCTCAGACCCCGGCCTTGCCAAGGCGTAGGCTATTTTAGGCAAGGCTGAGCGATTATGACCCGGACGTGCTGTCATTTCAAAGCGTCACGATGGCAGCTTGTTCTGTTCGAACCTGAGAAACCGGCGATCAACCAACCGGGGGACCAAGCTCGGACAAAGGTCCAGCCGGCCTGGCGGCCAATACCTGGCCCAACACGGTTGTCTGTGCGTCCTGCTCGACGTAAGCCGAAATGCGATGGCCGCCCAATGTCGGGGTTCAGCCACCCGCACGCTGATCGTGTCGAGGGCTCCGTCAAGACGAAGACAGCGCCGAGACGAAGCCAAGAACCTGCGGCCCGCGCCCCTTTCGCAAGGCGCTGCGCATGATGTAGTTTGATCGCTCGGAGGGACCAGCATGATTCTTTCACGTCGCCGACTTCTGCGGGCGAGCGCAGCGGCCGCGATTTTCCAGCCGCCGTCGCGCAACGCCGCGGCACAAACCTTTCCGACACACCCGATTACACTGGTGGTTCCGTTTCCGGCGGCAGGGCCGGCCGACGTGCTCGCCCGCATCTTGAGCGAACCGATGCGCGCGTTCCTCGGACAACCGGTGATCATCGACAATATCGCTGGCGCTGCCGGCAGCATCGGGGTCGGCCGCGTCGCGCGTGCCGCACCCGACGGCTACACGCTGATCCTCGGCAATCTCGGAACCCACGTCTTTAACGGCGCCATCTATTCGCTCGGCTATGACGTGGTGAACGATTTCGAGCCGATATCCCTGCTGCCGAGCAACAATCAGCTCATCATTGCCCGCAATGGCATCCCAGCGAAGACCCTCCGCGAGTTGGTGACCTGGGTGAAGGTTAACAGCGACAAGGTCACGTGCGGCACCGCGGGTCCGGGCAGCCCATCGCATATCGCCGCCGCGTACTTCCAAAGCATGCTCGGCGTGCGCTTCCAGCTGGTGCCGTACCGCGGCACCCCGCAGGTAATCCAGGATTTGGTGGCCGGGCAGGTCGATCTCGTGTTCGACCAAGTGTCGAGCGCGTTGGCGCAGGTGCGCGGCGGGAAGATCAAAGCCTTCGCCGTCACCGCCAAGTCAAGGCTCGCCGCCGCCCCGGAGATTCCGAGCGTCGACGAAGCCGGCTTGCCGGGATTTTACACCACCTTCTGGTTCGGCCTGTGGGCGCCCAAGGACACGCCCCGCAGCATCATCGAGCGGCTCAACGCGGCCGTGGTCGAGGTCATGGCCGATACGATTGTGCAATCCCGACTTGCCGAGCTCGGGTCTGAAATTCCAACGAGCGAACAGCAGAACGCCCGTGCGCTCGCCGCTCTGCAAAAAGCCGAGATCGACAGATGGTGGCCGATCATCAGACAAGCGAACATCAAAGGGTGACTGATGCCTGAAGAAGCGACTGCCGTATTGGCGGCGTTTGCGTCCTCACTGACCTACGAGGCTATTCCGGAGCGCGTGAGGGAGTATTGCAAGGATGTGCTGCTGGACGCACTCGCCTGTGCGATAGCCGGCCATGCCGGCGAGGAGACGCATCAGGTGGCCGCGCTGTCCTCCGCGCTGGCGCGCTCGCGTGAAAGCACCGTGATCGGCGGCGATCGCCTGTCGCTCGCCGGCGCCACCCTGCTCAACGGCTATCTCATCACCGCTGTCACCATGTGCGACGCACACCGGCCGACGATGACCCACATTACGCCCGAAGTCGTCCCGCCCGCATTGGCGATCGCTGAACGCGATGCCCTGCCGGGCCGCGACCTCCTGGTAGCGCTCGCAGCTGGCTTCGAGGTGACGACGCGGATCGGGGCCGGACTCGATTTTCCTGCGTTTCGCGCCCGCGGCTGGCACGGCCCGGGTATCCTCGGCCCGTTCGGCGCGGCGGCGGCGGTCGGCCGTCTCCTCGGCTTCGACGCCGACGCTATGGCGCGAGCGTTCGGACTTGCTGGCAGCCAGGCAGCCGGTACATTCGCGGCCTGGGGTACGCCGACAGTGAAATTCCATCAATGCCGGGGGGCCTTGTCGGGCCTGCTGGCGGCGCTGCTCGCCGAGCAAGAATTCATTGCAACGCGCGAATTCCTGACCGCGCCCGATGGCGGCCTTTACCACAGCTATGTGAGCGTCAGCCATCCGGACCGCGCCGTGGCCGACCTCGGCAGCCGCTGGGAGCTCGAGCAGATCGCATTGCGACCATGGCCCGGAGCGTCCTCGATCCAGGGCATTATCACGGCGATGTTCGACATCGTGGCCAAGCACAAGATCGATCCTGCCCAAGTGAAGACGTTGCGCATTGCGCTGAGCCAGCCGGTGTTCGATCTGCACGGCAATTTCCCGCGATACAAAGCGAAGTTCGAGGCGATGTTGTCTGCCCACTACGTCGCCGCTGCAATCCTGCACGATCGCGAGCTCACGCTCGCCCAGTTCAATCAGGCCCGCTACGATGATCCGAAACTGCGCCGCTTTGCTGAGCGCGTGGAGGTGCGAGCCGCGTCGGATCTGAGCGGCGTTGCAGCGGTGGTCGAGGTCGAAACCCTGGACGGGCATTCCTGCTCTGCGCGATGCGAGGCGCCGTTGGGTGCGCCCGGGAACAGGCTGTCGCGTGCGCAGATCGAAACGAAATTCCAGACCTATGCGGCGGACCGGCTTTTGAAATCACGGATCGCAGACATCATCGCCGCGGTGGTCCGGCTAGAGGACCAAGGACCGCTGCCAACGTTGATCGATATGCTGCGGGCACCGCAAAGAGCAGACACGGCGGCCGCTGCGGTCACTGTTTTTGCGGCCGGCTAGCGTAGCCGTGCTGCACGGGCTTCCGTAACGGCTGAATCGCAGCTGACCTTCAAGACACGAGCGTGGGCGTTAATGACAGAAGTGTCATCGATTTCATCTCCTCGGCCGCCTCATCAAGCCGCCCCACCTGATCGGGCCAGCGACCCGCCGACGCGCGGTCCGGTGCTGACGAACCGCAGGTCTTTTTGCACGGAGGTTTCGCTATGGCGTATTTTGCTCGATCCGCAACGGCGTTCGTCGCCGCCATGTTCCTTGTTGCAAGCCTCGCAACGGCCGCGCACGCCCAGTCGTATCAATACCCAAAGCCGACTGAGTTGCCCAATCCCTATCGCCTTGTCCAAGGCTGGCCGACCTTGCCCGAGAGCATGAATGGCGGCCGCTGGGGTGAGGTCATCCGCGTGCATGTCCACAGCGACGGCAATATTTGGGTCTTCCATCGCTGCTTCAACACAGTGCCGCCCGGCATCGCCACCTGTCTCGGTCGCGGCGATGCCAATCCGCCGATCCTGCAATTTGATCCATCCGGCAAGCTGCTCAAGAGCCTCGGCGGCGGCATGTTCGTCAATCCGCACGGGTTCACGGTCGACCATGAGGGCAATCTGTGGGTCAGCGATGTCAATGACAAGGAGACTGTACTTGGCATGTCGGCGCGCAATGCGTCGGGCGTCGTTCTTGGACAAGAGGTTCTCAAGCTCGACCAGAACGGCAAGGTGCTGATGATGCTTGGCAAGATGGGCGTTGGCGGGAGCGGCACGGATACCTTCGATCGGCCAACCGGCGTGGCGGTTGCGGCCAATGGCGATATTTTTGTCTCCGATGGCCACGGCGGCAATGCCTCCAATAACGGCCGGATCCTCAAATTCTCCAAGGATGGCCGCTTCATTAAGTCCTGGGGTCACAAAGGATCGGCACCCGGCGATTTCGATGACCCGCACGACATCGCCCTTGGCGGTTCGCTGGATCGCATCTACGTTGCCGATCGCCTCAACAGCCGTATCCAGGTTTTCGACCAGGACGGCAATTTCATCACCGCCTGGCATCAATTTGGCCAGCCAAGCTCGGTTTTCGTCGGACCGGATGACAAGATTTATGTCGGTGCCGCGTTCCGCGACGAGGCGACCCGACGCAACCCGACGTCGCGAGTGCAGCCGGGAGAACTCCGCGGCATCATGGTCGGCAGTGCCATCGATGGATCGTTGCTCGCGTTCATACCTGATCCGAGCGACCTCAGTACTGTCGGGGCGGGGACTTCGGCGTCCGGTATTGCGGCCGACGCGATGGGCAATGTCTATGCCGCCGATGTCGGCGCCCACAAGGTGAGGAAATACATCCTGCAGCGCTGAGCTGATTGACTTTTCCCTACCGCGGCAGGTGTCTCGCAGCGTCCCGACATGAAGGACGGCCTATGTCGCTGGAGAAGGGCCCCAATTGTTCCGGCAGATCGCCCAGCACAGATGTCCCGAAGATGATGATCCGCCGCAGCAAGTGGCCCTTTGCGTCCGTTCCGTGAAGTCAATAACTCCATCGGACTGCCGAGGGCAGCGGACTCGCGAACTTGATCCCAGCGGAATCTATCGAGGTATGATTCTGAGGTGAGGGACAACCTTTTCCATGCATGCCTGCAGTTCTCGAATATCGCTTGCGTTCTTGGCGATGCGCGGCGGCGGATTGTGCAAGACCTCTTCGACTGCCGCTGGTGTAAACGGACGAAAAGTCCGCCACCCAAACGATTTGTGATCTGTTGCGCCATTCAGGACCACGCTGTAGTCATCCATGCCCCTTTGAACTTCCTTGGATGCGCGAAAAATCTGTTCATTGGATGTATATTTTTCGACGGTTACGTCAGGATATTCCAGGTTGTGGCGCACAACTTGTTCTATGCCATTGAAACGCTCAGTAACAGCATCTGCGCAGTCAATATCTTCTTTTTCCGGAGGGCATTCTTCAAAAACCTTTGCTATATGTTCTTTGACTTTGGCGGCCGGTGCGGGCAGCTCATCGTTCGATGCACCGTTTTGCGTCATTGTCATTTCTCTTATGACCGTATTGCCAATGGACCTAATCCTCGTCAGAATGTTTATGGTGCCGTCATGCGAACGCCATTGTGCGGAAAGAGACAAGACGGCTTTTTTGTTTAAGCTCAATTCATAATCGACCTCTGCAGGATCAAAATCGTCTTTGAAAAGACTTTCGGCGCACTCGTCAAACTGATCGATGGCCAATTGAGCGGGGGTCTTGGTTGTTTGATCTGCTGTGACCGTGCCCGACATCAGGGTAAGAGCAACGAGCGCTGCAAAATTGGCCAGCGTTTCTTTGATGAGCCGTAACCTGCGACGCGGATTCGGCCCACGGCGCCCGACGATCCGGTTGCGGCGAGGAAAGCCGTTTTCAACACTCATTTCCTTTCCCTTTTTTTTCGAGCACGTCGAGCTCAGCGATGTCCCCTCCGCGCGATTGTGAATACTGCCGGGACGGATCGGCAGAAGCGGACGACGACGACCGCGGGCGTCCGCAACCGGTGGCCGGTTAGAATTCCACCTTGTCGGCTTGCGGAATCGGAACGAGGCCTTGATTGAAGCGATCCTCATTGTTCTCGGCACAGACCATTTCGTGGAGTGGCACTTCCTCCTTACGCTGGTCGCGCCGGTAACGCTGACCCGCATTCCATGGCATCGTGAATGCACCGGGGTCCTCAACGTGAACCCTGACGTCCAGCGCCTCGCCGCCGTCGACCAGCTTGAAGCGCTCCACCACGTGGAGCTGGGTGGTGTGGGGCGTACGGAAATTGTCCACATAGGTCCTGTCGTTAAAGCCTATGGTGTCGACCACCAGCGTGTCACCGTTTTCATAATGTCCGACGGATTCGCCGTACCAAGAAGGCTTCGCACTGGAGGTGTGGGGGACGTTCAGGTAGACGTGACGTAGCTGGAAGTCCTGTCCCCAAATCATCACCACTTCGTTCGGCGTTTGAATGAAGAATATCGGGTGGACCGGGTAGAGCAGAAAGCCAGGAACGCCGTGCGGCCAGCACCGTGATCGAGCCGTGAACCCGACTTTTCCACCAAGAACCTCATCATTGGTCTTTCTCATTTTATCCACGACCCAGGGCTGAAGGATCGGATTGGTGAGGTCCGCAATCTTGAAGGGCTTCGCGTTCCCAGTGGTAAGCAGAAATTTGCCGCTGTACCCGTGGGCTGGATCGGAAACCACCGGGCCGGGTCCCGTATCCGGAGAAAGAAATTCGTCCCCGACGCCCGCTTTCAACCAGCCGACTGTACTTGATGGTGAAAAATTGGGTATGGAAGCATCCTGCCGCGAGGAAGGACTTTGGCCTTGTGCCGGCGCAAATGCCGCGCAGGCGCAAAACAGGTTCGCTAGGATCGTAGTCGCGGCGATGCGCTTTCTTTTGCTGCTCACCGATGACGGCGCGGACATGGACGGTTCTCCCCATTTTCCTAAAAAAATCTTATCGGCGGGCCACGCGATTGACGACCGCAGCCTCGCTGATCGATCGCGCGTTCGACGACGACCATCGTTTTCTCCCGCGCGCGGCAGCGATGGTGGGCGCTGTGACGGGGTCAGCGGCGCGTCTCACCCCGGGGATTTTCCACAGTATCGTGGCGCGCGAGGATACCAATCGCCTGAGAGCGGCGCGCTTGATCCCGAATCAGCACAAGGGTTCTTCGTTCGTGACGCGTTCGCCCCCGCGGACAAGCTATCGACCAATCCCTATGCAAGCTCAATGGGCTAGTAGGGGTAACCCTGAAGCCTTGGCGTCCCGGGCTTCCAGTCAGGCAGCCGGGCGTAGTCATCGCCAATCGGCATTTTGACCTTCGGCAGACTCTGCTTGTCGAGGACTTCGTCCTCCGCGATCACCCGGTTCAGGAACAGCAGGTAGGCCGTCACCGCATATACCTCATCGGCGGTGAGAGTCCCCTCATTCCCGAGAGGCATGCCGCGATTGATGAAATCCCACACCGTCGTCGCAAACGGCGCGCGCAGTGGCAGTATGCGCTCCCGTTCCCAGACGGGAACATCTTGGCCTTTTTTCGATTTCAACGCGGGCGCCAGCCCCCCTATGCCGGCGGCGCCATGGCAGCCGATGCACCCCTTCTGCTCAAAGACCTCTGCGCCCTCCTTGGCGGTGCCACGGCCCGGAGGGAGTTCCTCTCCGCTAGGACCGATCGAGATATCCAAGGCGCGGATTTCTTCTGCGGTCGGAGTGCGCCCGACGCCATATGTGGGCGACGACTGCGCGAACGCGGGGCTCGCCAGGAGCAGCACCACAATCGTGACAAGCCTAAGCGAGCCCATTGGTCACGCTCCCGTCCCTGGCGATCCTCCACGGCATAACGCTGTTGTCCAGCCCAGGCACTCTGTAATCTCGATCAAAAGGCACGTTCCAGTACTGGGCGATCTGCTCTCGCGTCGGCTGCACCTGTCCGATCTCGTCGGTGCAGCGCGAAAGAATTTCGGTCTCGTTTCCATCCCAGTTCCACGGATAGCCGAACCGGGTGTGCGCCATGCGTTGTGCCGTCCCCTTGATCTCGGCGCGGTTCCACGTGCGCCCGCCATCGGTGGATACCTCCACCGTACGAATGGCGCCACCGCCGGACCACGCCAGCCCCTTGATCTCGTAGAATCCGCGGCCGGGCAGCTGCTGTCCGCCGGACGGGTACGTGATGACCGACTTGGGTCCGATCTGGAAGCCGAGCGCAGCCTCTTTCGGATCCCGATCGAGATGCCCGAAGTCGTTGTAGTTCATGTAATACCGGTCGACGATCTTGATGCGCCGCAGATACTTGGTGTGGAAGATCCCCTCGAAGCCGGGGGTCATCAGGCGCACCGGAAACCCCTGCTGCGGCCGCACGGCCTCGCCGTTCATGCCGTAGGCGACGATGCAGTCGTCCATCGCCTTGGCGATCGGCATGCTCGAGGCGCCCTTCACTTCCTCGGCGCCTTCAGCGACGAACCATGTCGCGCTGCTTTTCAGGCCGCACTCCTTGAGCAGCGTTGAAAGGAGCACGCCGGTCCATTCGGCGCAACTGGTCATCCCGTGCGATTCCTGCACGGTCTTTTGTCGCCCATTGTGGCGGTTTCCCGCACACTCGATGAAATGCAACCGGGTGACTGACGGGAGGCGCTTCAAGTCCTCCATGGTCAAAGTCAGGGGCCGATCCACCAGGCCGTGAATCATCAGGGTGTGTTCCTTGGGATCGATGTCCGGTATGAAGGAGCCGCGGGTCGTCGCCACATAGTGGAGCGACGATGGCGTGATCACGCCAACAGAATCCTGCAGCGGCGAGGCCAGGTGGAATACCTTCCCGAACGCGTCGGGTGAAGGCCTGCCGCCCATCGGGTGCGCTATGCGCACCGACGTCACGAAATGGGAGCGCTCGCCGTAGGCGATCAACTCCTTGCTCCCCATGATCATCGGATGGTCGTGTGATGGTGCCTGGCCCGATGCCGGTGTTTGGCCGAGCGCGGGCGCTACCGCTCCCAAAGTGACCCCACCGGCCAACGCGCCGCCGCCCTTTAGGAGCTCCCTGCGGCTAGTTCGTTTCGAACCCATCGGTCTCTCCTTCGAAAAATGACATGCGAAATCACATCCCCGCGCACGAGAGCATACGCGGCCTTGCCAAATCTGGCCAGTGCTCATGAGCAGCGGCTTGTGAAGTTTGGTTCGCCGTCTTGCTGCGGCGTGGCACGTCGGCGCCAATCATCCGCAAGCTCAACCAAGCAGCGTTCGCGACCGCGGATATCCCGTCTGCACGAGCATCTCAATGTGTTCGCCGCTCCTACTTACCGGGGAGCTGATTTTGGCGGTTGATTTGCCGTAGGCATGTGGTGCGGCCTTGGTCTTTTGCACCGCGGCTTGATCAGACTCTGGCGACGCGCGGATGGTTGATCGGACTGGTCCGACAGGGCCTTGTCGTCATGGTGCGGCGGGGACGATCGCGGCGGCACGTTGCCGGATCAATCCGGCGTCGGATCAATCCGGCGTCGGAACAAGCCGTCGAAGGCGATGCGCCTTGGCAATTTTTTGAACTTGACTGGTGAGAAACTAGGCCGCCAGACATGCCGCCGCCTATTCCCGTTGGGCTCGCTCCATACGATCCCGCGTGGCCGGAAATGGCGATCCGTTACCGGCAACGCTTGCAAACCCTCGGCCACGTCCTCGTGAAGGTTCACCATATCGGCTCAACCTCCGTGCCGGGGATGTCGGCCAAACCCATAATCGATCTCATGCCGGTGGTGGCGAATTTGACCGAACTCGCTCAACGGCATTCGCTGGTAACGCGCTCGGCTTAAAGTGGCATGGCTGGTATAACGGGCAGGCGATACTGCACCCTGTCAGATGAGATCGGCAGGCGTCTCGCCCAGCTTCATTTTTTTCAAGCTGACTCACCCGAGATCGTCCGCCACCTCGCGCCCGTGGCCGCTATGGTTGCCGGCCGCCTCGTCATTTGAGGCCGACAGGCGCAGATCGGCAAGGTGAACTAAATGACTTCCTTATATCAGTGTGCGCGGCGACGTCGTCGACCCTAAAGACCAAACGAGAATGCCGGCAAGTATCGCGGCAGCATGCAGCCCACCCCACAGCTACACGTCGCCTGCCGGCGACATGGACGCTGGTAAGGACGTCGGTACCTTTCGGGTGATCAAATCAAATAATCAATGCGGACACATGCTCCGCGACCGCCTTGAGCTCGGGCAGAAAGGTTTCGCGCAGCGCATTGCGTGTGGTGCGCGTCGAATGAGTGGAGAGATTGATCGCCCCCACGCATTGCCCGTCGCGATCGACAATCGGCACTGCGATCGAGCGCAGGCCGCGTTCGAGCTCTTCGTCGACGATCGAAAAGCCCTGGCGGCGGTCGTCGCGGATGCGCTCGTGCAGGGCCTGAAGATCGGTGATCGTCGCGGGCGTGAGCGGCTCGATGCGAACAGACTTGAGCCGGCGCCAGACCTCGGCGTCGTCGAGGAAGCCAAGCTGGACCCGGCCCATCGATGAGTGAAATGCCGGTAACCTGCTTCCCACCGCGAGCGCCGTCGACATGATGCGCCGCGCCGGGATCCGCGCCACGTATATGATCTCGGTTCCCTCCAGGATCGCCGCGGAACACGATTCATGAAAGCGCTCCGACAGCGTCTTTATCAGCGGCACGGCGCGATCGACCCAGCTCTGGCTCGAGATATAGGCGAAACCGAGCCGCATGATGCGCGGGGACAAGGCGAACTGGCGCCCGTTCTGCTCCACGTAGCCGAGCCCGACCAGCGTATGGAGGACCCGCCGGGCGGTTGCCCGCGACAGACCGCCGGCTTGCGCCGCCTGTGCGAGCGTCATCGCCGGGCGATGGCGGCCAAACGAGCCCAGCACCGCGAGCCCCTTCGCAAGCGTCAGCATGAACTCCTTGTCCTTGGCGGTGCTTGCCGCGCTGGGCGAGGCGGTGCCGGCGGTGCGCACCCCCCGCCCATCTGATGTCCGGTGTCTCGGTTCAGGCTTCGTCGTCGATGCGGGCGGCATTGACTTCGCGACGGCTCTCGGGGACAATTGTCGATAAGCGAACGCTCGTTCGATTATCGAACGCAAATATGCGAGCGGTCAAGCGCCGCCACTATCCCTCCGACGCTCGCCCGATCGCCGCGGTGCGCCCGCTTTGCTGTTGAACGCCAAAGAGCGGGACGCCTGCGGTCGCAAGGAGCAGGCAGAGAGGACGCAATTCTTGAGCCTTTTGGGGGAGGATCGACATGAGTGCACTTCAACGCCGCGGTATCGATCGCCGGACGCTCATGCGATACTCGGCCGCGAGCGTGTTGGCCAATGGGGTTTGCGCGCCGGCGATTGCGCAGGCCAAGACCATCAGGCTTGGCTACGTCAGTCCGCAGACCGGGCCGCTCGCAGCTTTTGCGGAGGCGGATAACTTCATCATTGCCAATTTCAAGGAGGCCATCAAAGGCGGCCTGCGCAAGGGCGGCACGACCTATGCGGTCGATGTGGTCGTCAGGGACAGCCAGTCAAACCCGAACCGCGCCGCCGAGGTCGCCAAGGAGCTGATCGTCCGCGACAAGATCGATCTCATGCTGGTTGCTTCGACGCCGGAGAGCACAAATCCGGTTGCGACCCAGTGCGAGATCGAGGAAGTGCCGTGCATTTCCACGGTGGCGCCGTGGCAGCCCTGGTTCATTCCCAGGCAGGCAAATCCCGCCGGCGGGCCGCCTGCCTGGAAGCCGTTCAACTACACTTATCATTTTTTCTGGGGCCTCGAAGACGTCATTGCGGTCTACACCAACATGTGGGGCCAGTTACAGACCAACAAGTCGGTCGGCGGGCTGTTTCCCAACGACGGCGACGGCAATGCGTGGGGCGACAAGCAGGTCGGTTTCCCGCCGGTCCTCGCGAAGCTCGGGTATCGGCTCACCGACCCGGGACGCTATCAGAATCTCACGGACAGCTTTTCCGCCCAGATTGCCGCCTTCAAGGCGGCCAATTGCCAAATCGTCACCGGCGTGGTGCTGCCGCCCGACTTCACCACCTTCTGGAAGCAAGCCCTGCAACAGGGCTTCAAGCCGAGGATCGCTTCGATCGGCAAGGCGATCCTGTTTCCGGTAGCCGTCGAAGCGCTCGGCCGCGACGGCAACAATCTCTCGTCAGAAGTGTGGTGGTCGCCGAGCCATCCATTCAAATCATCGCTCACGGGGGTGACGGCCCAGACGCTCGCGGACGCCTACGAGGGCGCGACGCGCAAGCAATGGACCCAGCCGATCGGTTTCGTCCATGCGCTGTTCGAGATCGCGATCGATGTGCTCAAACGCACCCCGCAGCTCGGCGACGGCAAGGCAGCGGTGGCGGCAATAGCGGCCACCAACCTCGACACCGTGGTCGGCAAGGTGGCGTGGAACGGCGCCGATCTTCCGCCGTTTGCAGCAAAGAACGTCGCCAAGACGCCGCTTGTCGGCGGCCAATGGCGCATCAAGGACGCCAGCAAGTACGAGATCGTCATCACCGATAACAGGACCGCGCCCGCCATTCCGGTCGCCGGCAAGATGCAGGCAATCGCCTAAACGGTTCCGGTGAAATGATCGGTGAGGTCACCTCCACTCGGCGATGTCATTCCCGCGCAAGCCTGTTGGTCTCCGACAACTAACCTCACGACAAAGGAGCAAAGGCCCCCACTGCAGTTGCGGGACGGTTTACCTGAAGAAAACCAATGACGAATCACCGCGCCATTAATTACCGCCTCCCCGGCTTGCCGGGGCGGGTCGGGGAGGAGGCGACCGCCACCGCCGCACGGGCTCGCCGTCAGAGCCGCTCACCTCCCCCGCCAGCGGGGGAGGGAAAAGTGTCCCGTGCCGCATGGTGATCGGCTGGATCGACACCCTTATCCAGGGCGTGCTCCTGGGCGGTCTTTACGCGTTGTTCGCGGCGGGACTTTCCCTCGTGTTCGGCATCATGCGGCTCGTCAATCTCGCCCACGGCGACCTCATCGTGCTCGCCGCCTTCGTCATTCTGGCGACCGCGCATGCGCTCGGCGTTAACGCGTTCACGGCGACCGCCGTCGCGCTGCCCCTGATGTTTGCGGCCGGTTATGCGTTGCAATTTCTTCTGCTCAATCGCACGCTCGGTTCCGACATCCTGCCGCCGCTGCTGGTGACATTCGGACTTTCGATCATTGTCCAGAACAGCCTCCTGGAGACCTTTTCCGCCGACAGCCGGCGCCTCTCCGCGGGCCCCATCGAAACCATCTCGATTCCGCTCGGCGGCGGTCTTGCGGTCGGCATGATGCCGCTCGTCGCCTTCGTCTCCGCAATCGCCGTCATCGTGCTGCTCAACGTCCTGTCTTACCGTACGGCGCTTGGCCGCGCCTTCCGCGCGACCTCCGACGACGCCGACGTCGCGCAACTGATGGGCATCGAAACGCGACGGGTTTTCGCCATGGCGACGGCAGTGGCGATGGTCGTCGTCACCATCGCCGGGCTCTACCTCGGCATGCGCGCGACCTTCGATCCCACCATTGGGCCGGCCCGCCTGCTCTATGCGTTCGAGGCGGTCATTATCGGCGGGCTCGGCAGTCTGTGGGGGACGCTCGCCGGCGGCGTGATCATTGGCGTCGCCCAGACGGCCGGCGCCAATATCAATCCCGAATGGCAGATCTTGGCCGGGCATTTGGCCTTTCTCGCCGTGCTGATGCTGCGGCCCCGCGGCCTGTTCCCGCGCGCCATCGATTGAGGACGCATGGCGATCCCTCCCTCTCCGCAGCCCCCTTCCGGTGCCCAGCCGGGAGCACGGGCGTCTCGCCCGCCCGATTGGCACCGGCGAAAAAACCGCGACCAGGCGCCCGCGCGCCTCGCGGGGAAAAGTGAGGGTGCGCCCGGCGTCGCGATGGCCACGCCGGTATCGCGCACCTTTGCGCTGGCGGGCTGCTTCATTATGGCGACGCTGATCGCCCTTCCCCTGGTGGCCGGACGCGCCCTGGTGCAGGACCTCGTGTTCATTTTCTACATGTTGACCCTTGCGCAGTTCTGGAATCTGCTCGCCGGCTATGCCGGGCTGGTATCGGTCGGCCAGCAGACATTCGTCGGTCTCGGCGGTTATCTGCTGTTTGCCTTCACGGTCCTCCTTGGCCTCGATCCTCTGCTCGCCATCCTCCTCGCCGGCCTCCTCGCCGCCCTGCTCGCCATCCCGACGGCCCTCGTGGTGTTTCGCCTGCAGGGTGCTTATTTCGCCGTCGGCACCTGGGTGATGGCCGAGGTCTACCGGCTCGTTTTCGCCCAGGCGAAAGAGCTCGGCGGCGGCACCGGAATGTCGCTGCCGCCGATCGTGACGAATTCGATCATCGGCATCGATTGGATCAGGCAGACCCTCGACCTGCGCACGCCGGCGGCGCGCGACGTGCTCACCTACTGGACCGCGCTTGCGGTTGCGGCCGGCAGCGCGCTCGCGATCTATCTGGTGCTGCGCTCGCGGCGGGGGCTGGCGCTCGCGGCAATCCGCGACTCGGCCGGGGCGGCCCAAAGCGTGGGTGTAGATATCTTCCGCGCCAAGCTGTGGATCTACGTCTTCGCGGCCGCCGGCACCGGCATGGCGGGCGCTCTCATCTATCTCCAAAAGGCCCGCATCTCGCCCGATGCCGCCTTTTCGGTACTCGACTGGACCGCCGATGTGATCTTCATTGTCGTCATCGGCGGCATCGGCACACTGGAGGGGCCGATCATCGGCGTTATGGTCTTCTACCTGATGCAGACCTACCTCGCGAGCTTCGGGAGCTGGTACCTGATCCTGCTCGGGGTGCTCGCGATCGCGACCATGCTGTTTGCGCCAAAAGGAATCTGGGGGCATTTTTCACAGCGCTTCGGCATCGTGCTGTTTCCGGTACAGCGGCGGATCCTGCCCCCCTGAGGCTTTTGCAGCGTTGCGGGCATCTGGTAATTTGCTTTCCGGCGACCGAGGGAGAACTGCCATGATCTTCAGCAAGCTCGTCAAACCGCTAACCGCAGGGCATCTTGCCTTGTTGGTGTTCTTTGCTGCGGGCGCTCTACCGGCGCAGGCCGATCCGAACGTCTCGGTTCTCGCCTTCGGATTATTCGGAGCGCAAAGCGTGTTCAAGAGCGAGGCGGCCGGTGCGGCGAGCATTCTTGCACAACGGCTGGGAGCGAGTGCCGTCGTCGTACGTGCCAACACCAAGGCCCGCGGCGACGTGACCGTTGCGTCGGTCGGCGACGCATTGGCAGCCGCTGGCCAAAGCATGGATCGCGACAACGACGTGATGGTCGTGATCCTCACCTCCCATGGTTCGCAGTCCGGAATTGCGGTGCTGGCCGGCCAGCGCCTGGAGTTCCTGTCACCCGTCGATCTCGCCGCCATGCTGAAGCGTTCCGGCGTGCGGCACCGCGTGGTGATTATTTCAGCCTGCTATTCCGGCGTTTTCGTTGGGCCCGTTGCCGATGACGACACCCTGGTGATCACTGCCGCCGATGCCGATCACTCATCGTTCGGTTGCCGGGACAAGGTCAAATGGACCTATTTCGGCGATGCCTTTTTCAACAAGGCGCTGCGCCATGCCGCTGATCTCAGAAGCGCCTTTGCCGAGGCACGCATGCTGGTGAGCCGGCGCGAGATGCATGACGGCTTTCCGGCTTCCAATCCGCAGATCGCCGGCGGCAAGAATATCGACATCCCGCTCGGGGGAGACGTACGGCACGGGCCCAACGCGTCATCGCCCTGATGCGGCCGAGCGCCCCTCGCCTGGGTATGTCGAGACGGGCCTCGACCGCCTTTAGCCGCCCCGCCCACGCCTCTGCGGCGCCTTTGCCCGCGCGTCCTGCCGTCTGATATGACGGCAGGAGCAAGTGCCACAAGCGCATTTCCGGCGGCGCCTCTTTCATCGTGCAGACGAGACGGCGGTTGATGAGCTCATGTTACTCCAACTTGATGCCGGCCTCCTTGATGATCGGCCACCATTTCTCCGCATCGGCTTTCACCAGCGCGCCGAGCGCCTCCGGCGTCTGCTGCTCGCGCGGAAAAATCTCCAATCCCAGAGCACCGAAGCGAGATCGTACGGCAGGATCGGCCAGTGCCTCTACGGCTGCCGCGTTGAGCTTGCCGACAATCTCCATCGGCGTGCCTTTGGGGGCGAAAAACGCAAACCACGTGGAGGCGTAAAGCCCCGGCAGTCCCATCTCGCCGACGGTGGGGATATCGGGCGCCGTCATGAGGCGCAGTTCGCTCGTCACCGCGTAGGCTTTAATGCTGCCGGCGCGCATCAACGCCAGCTGCACCGGCAGATCGAACGACAGGTCGATCTGCCCGGCGACCAAATCCTGCATGGCGGGGGCCGTGCCGCGATAGGGAACCAAGGCAAAATGGGTACCCGTTTGTTTTTGAAAAAGCGCGGTGACGAGCTGGACACCAACGGTGACAATTGCCGCCGACGCCGTGTCGGAGTTCGCCTTCAGCCAGGCGATCAACTGCGTGAGGTCATTCGCCGGCATGGTCTTCCTTGCAAATATCACGTACGGCGTGGCGACCAGCGGCGCGATTGGCTGGAAATCATTCAACACGTCATAGGAAAGCGAATATAACGCGCCGTTTTGTACGTGCCCGCCGAGGAACCCGAGGTCGATCGTGTAGCCGTCGGGCTGCGCGCGGGCGGTGCGGCCGACACCGATGCTCCCGTTCGCGCCGGCGATGTTCTCGATGATGATGGGTTGGCCGAGCGCCCCCCTCATCCGTTCTGCCAGCACCCGCCCGACCACATCGACATTGCCGCCGGGTGGGAACGGAATAATCATCGTGATGGGGCGCGACGGATAGGTCTGCGCGACAGCTCGACGGACAAGCGCGGGCGCAAGCATCGCGCCGCCGAGCTGCAGGAAGCCGCGGCGGGGAAGGCGGAGACCGCACGGCAGCGCACGGGTGACATAACCCATGGCGACCGGTGACAGGTAACGCAAGACACTTTGGCGCATGTCGCGTCCGTCCTCAGTCATCGGTAGTCCATCAGCCGACAAGCAGTGTTGTATCGATGATCGTTGTGCGGCGGAGATCGCGCACGTGGTCCGTCGCATCGAAAGGCGTGGCGCGGTGCATGGTGCAGCGGTTATCCCAGATCACCAGGTCGCCGACCTGCCACGCGTGGCGATAGACGAATTGCGGCTGTGTCGCGAATTCCATCAGTTCGGCGAGCAGCGCCTGTCCCTCATCGAGCGGCATGCCGAGGATGTGCGAGGCATGCGCCGCGATATAGAGCGCGTTGCGTCCCGAGCCGGGATGGCGGCGCACAACTCGGTGCCGCGCGGACGGATACGACCTGCGCTCGTCCGGCGTCGGGACGTAGCCGCCGAGCTTGGCGCGCGAGTGCCACAGGGAATGCTCGGCGACCAGGCCTTCAAGCCTCCTCTGCATCGCCTCCGGCAGGGCATCATAAGCAGCGCGCGTATCGGCAAATTCCGTGTCACCCCCGGCGGGCGGAACCGCCTTGGCATGCAGCATCGACCACGTCGCCGATTCGTGCCGGAACGAGCTGTCGGTATGCCAGAGCTGGTTGCCCCGCATGAATGAGGCGCGCGGGTCGTTTTCCCCGAGGATGCCGCCGGCTTGATCAAGATTGGAGATGTCGAATATCTCCCTGTGCTTGATCCGCGCATTGGCGGGGAGTTCCCCTTCTTTACGCCCGATGCCAGGCGATACCTCAAGCGCCCCATAGCGCCGCGAAAAGGCGATTTGCTGCTCGTCCTCCAGGTGCTGAGCGGGCATCACGCAAACCGCGTACTCGTCCATCGCGCGCTCGATCGCCCGCTGCGTGTCCTTATCGATGGGCTTGGCCAAGTCGACGCCGGTGATGTTGGCGGCGAACAGCGGATGAAGCGGCGTGACAGCGAGGTCCATATTGGCGTCTCCCCGGCTCAACATCGCTGAGCGCGCAATTGCAAAATTTGCGTCGAGCTTACCCCAAACCGAGGCCGTGGTCCTTCACGTTCGCGCCGCCGGTGCGCAACGGCGCGGCCGCCGAAAACTGGGTTTGAGTGCGAGGGCTTGCCGACCCGCTCACTCGCTTCGGTTCTTCCAGCGACGGTTGAGTGACGCACAGTCGACTCACCGGTTCCCCCCAATATTACCTTCTCGATGCCTGCTGATTAATTTTCTCCAGGCGGATCACAGAGCCGGCCAAATTGATGTGGTTTTGGCGCTTGATTACAACAGGCGGTTGAAAAATTACCAGGGTTTCGAGTGCCGGAAACGGCTAGGCTTGCGATGCTGCTGCACGAGCGGCACAATGCGCCGAAATGGCGCGCCCGCCCGCGCGCCGGTCTCACAAGTGTGACTTGCCGATCATCGCTTTGCCGGTGATGGTAAGTTGCCTCAACGATCGGACATTCGAGGGAGCACCCATGCACATCTTGCGCCGCCGTGGCTGGGAACTGCCGGAGCACATGGCGACCCCAGAACATCTGTTCTTTGATCGACGCGCCTTCCTGCTGACGGCCGGCGCAACGGCCGCAGCGCTTTCGCCCGCCGCCGCCCTGGCGCAGCGCGTAGCTGATTTGCCAGACCCCAGCCGCGATCTCTATCCGGCAAAGCGCAACGAAAAGTTCAAACTCGATCGTCCGATCACCGACGAGGCGATTAACACTAATTACAATAATTTCTACGAGTTCGGCTCCTCGAAATCGATTGCACGCGCCGCCCAGGCGCTGCAGCTGCGGCCGTGGACCATCAAGATCGACGGCATGGTGGAAAAGCCGCAGGAAATTGGCATCGACGATCTCGTCCGCAAAATGCCCCTGGAAGAGCGGCTCTACCGCCACCGCTGCGTCGAGGCCTGGGGGATGGCGATTCCCTGGACCGGCTTCCCGCTTTCCAAGCTGGTGGAACGCGCCAAGCCCACGTCGTCCGCCAAATACGTACGGATGGAGACCTTCCTCGATAAGAACATGGCGCCCGGCCAGCGCGTCAGCTGGTATCCGTGGCCCTATACCGAAGGCGTCACCATGGCTGAGGCGATGAACGATCTCGCCTTCGTGGTCACCGGCGCCTATGGCAAGCCGGTGTCGAAATCACAGGGCGCACCGCTTCGGCTGGCGCTGCCGTGGAAATACGGCTTCAAATCGGTCAAGTCGATCACGCGGGTGACGTTTACAGATCAGCGGCCGAAGACCTTCTGGGAAGCCCTGCAGGCGTCCGAATACGGCTTCTGGGCGAACGTCAATCCCCAGGTCGCCCATCCGCGGTGGAGCCAAGCCACCGAGCAGGTGATCGGCACCAGCGAGCGGCGGCCGACCCTGCTGTTCAATGGCTACGGCGAATACGTCGCCGACCTCTACAAGGACCTCAAGGGCGAACGCCTGTGGGCGTGAACGGAGCGCGGGCCGCCATCCTGTAGCCCGCCGTGAGCGCTAGCGCGGCGCGGGAACGCCGCGCGTGGCCATGCGCAGCCCGGCTGTCGTTCCCGTGTGCTTGCGCCTTTTATGGATTCGGCGCGGGGCGCCGATCGCTCTGCGATCAGCCGGTGTATTCCAGAATATGCATGCCGGCCCCGGCGCGGTCGATGAGGTAGAGGCGGCCATGCTCATCGGCTCCGATATCGTTTGACTGGATGGCGTCCTGGCCGTCGGCGAGTTCCGGCACATAGCAGCCGACCTCCTTTGGCCGCAGCACGTCGCTGACGTCGACGGCGCGCAGGCCGGCGTTGAAATAGGTCAGGAACACGAGGTTGGCCCACGGCCCTTGCGTGGTGATGTTTTCGAGGATGTTGTGAGCCCCGAAGCGACCGGGCCGATTGAAATATTTTTCGCGGTCCGGGAAGAAAGTCGACACCGGAATCGGGTTGGTCTCCTGGCGTGCGTCGACGATCCACATGAACTGACTGTCCCAGTATTTTTGTCTGGCGCGCGCCTCGTCGGTGACGACGAGATAAGGCTTATCGCCGATCGGCCAGCACGTGTGGGTCGAGCCCGCAAACGGCGGCGACCATTGCACATGTCCGACAAGCCGCATGTTGCGCAGGTCGGTGCAGTCGATGATCGAGATGCCGCCGCCCCACCATGCGCAATACATGCGGTTGCCACGGATCATTGGCGGGCCGTGCAGCGTGATGGCGCTTTCGGCAGGCATCGGGTCATTGCCCTCGCCGCTGCCGTCGCTTTTCTGCCACGGCAGCCCCCAGATGCTGATCACTTCGGGCTTGAGCGGATCGCGGATATCAAGGGTCCAGATCACCCGCTTGTTCCAACCCGGCGCGTCGTTGGGCAGGAACGCAAGGCCGCGCCTGTTGTCGACGCCGAAGCGGTGCGGCCCGCTGCCGGGCGTGTCGTAGAAACCGACTTCGCGCGGCTCATCCGGCTTGCTGATATCGAAGATGAAGAGCCCGGCGCGGGCGTTCTTGCCCTTGTCGCCGACCAACCGCTCGGAATTGACGTAGAGATGACGATCGCCGACGATGCGCACCTTGTGGCAATGGACGCCGGGCGGAGCGCGAAACTCGTACACCTTCTTGGGATGGCGCGGATCGCGCACGTCATGCGCCGTGAAGCCCTCCGGCCCGTTGTAGCTCGCGCCGCCGACCGCCCCCACATAGGCGTATCCCTTGTGCACCTCGACAATGCTGCCGCCGCCCCAGGCGGCGCTGCGGTCATGGCCGAGCAGCTTGAAGCCTTCGGCCTCCTCGGGCTGGCGTGACGGCATTTTGCGTTTCTCCCCTGGAGAGCGATCCTGCCGTCTTCATAGTCGCCGGCAGATCGCCGTCGTTGAAATTGATCGGCACCCGACCGTATCGACGCTCTGACCGTTTCGCAATTCTCCTCGAACAGCTCATGCATTGGGCCGCTTCCGTCGCGCCGGACCATTGCGGTGCGCGATCGACGGTGCCCCGCGGGGCATGGCAGGCGACAAATGTGCTTGCCGGGCGCTCGTCGAGCTATCGGAGGCCTAAAACACCGCCAAGGTCCCCGACATGACGCAAACAGCCGCAATCAGGTCGCACCCTTCCGGCGCACCGTCGGCCGTGAAAGGCGCGTGTCGTAATCGGCGGCTTTCGCTACGCCATCATCGTCCCCGGCGGTCGACAGCCTGCCGCGCCGCGTGATTCGGGCCGGACCTCGCGACGCGGCCTCGACGACCTCGCCGGATCGGTTGCTCGGATCAGTTGAGGAAAAAAGGCCTCCTCGATACGATTGGCCGTCATCACAATAATGGCGATTTTAGCTAAATTGTAACCGGCCGCCACAATCCGGTCGCAGCCAAAATAAGCCTTTGACATCCGCTGCGCCTCTCGGCGCCGTTGCGTCAGGGTGCTGGCTGCGCCCCGGTATGGTTGATATTTTATAGTTTAATCAATGGGTTACCAAACCTCCCAAGAACCCGCAAGGGGGGCCTGGGCAGAGACTTCACATTCCTTGTGCCCGCGGGCCGCTTATGATTAGTGTTGCCGGCTCGGCGGCTCG